>JAKDNL010000077.1 GCA_030451825.1 Pseudonocardia sp.
TCCGCCTGCGCTTCTCTCGGTGCCGATGCTCGTTCCGCCTGCGCTTCTCTCGGTGCCGATGCTCGTTCCGCCTGCGCTTCTCTCGGTGTCGATGCTCGTTCCGCCTGCGCTCCTCTCGGTGTCGATGCTCGTTCCGCCTGCGCTCCTCTCGGCCAGCGCCTCGACCAGGCCGTCGAGCAGCTCGGCGTCCTCCGGGGTGTCCAGGGTGATCCGCAGGTCGTCGGCGGCGGGGGAGACGACCAGGCCCAGGCAGCGGAACCGCTCCGGGTCGCCGTAGAGCCCGGACGTGACGTGCACCCGGTCGTAGCCGGTCGCGGTCGTGTCCAGGGACTGCAGCGCGTCGACCCGGGCCAGCTCGACGTCCAGTCCGCGGGGCAGCGTGCGGACCAGCGTCGTGGCGACGTAGTCGTGCCCGGGGGACTGCCGCCAGGCCGCCACCACGAGACCGACCAGCTCCGGGTCGAGCAGCGGGCAGTCCGCCGTGAGACGCACCACGGCGTCACACGGGTGCTCGCGTGCGGCCAGGGTGAAGCGGGCCAGCACGTCGTCCTCCGGACCCCGGACGACGGCCGCGCCGAGCAGGGCGGCGCGCTCGGCGACGGGGTCGTCCCCGGGGTCGGTCGAGGTCGCGACCACGACCTCGTCCACGCCGGGCGCCTTCTGTGCGGCGGTCACCACCCAGTCCAGCACCGGGCGCCCGCCGAGGGGGCGCAGCACCTTGCCGGGCAGCCGGGTCGACCCCGTCCGCGCCTGGACCACCGCCCTGACGATTTTCGTTCCGCTGGCGCTTCTCTCAGTGCTGATGCTCGTTCCGCCTTCGCTGCTCTCGGTGACCCGCACCTGCATCCCTTCGCCGTTCCGAGCGCGTGCCATCATGCCGTGCAGGGGAACGGCCCCGGCTGGAGGAGGCGTGATGTCGGTACTCGAAGGCTCGTCGGTCCTGGTCACAGGCGGTACGGGCTCCTTCGGCAAGGCATTCGTCCGCATGCTGCTGGACCGGTACGACCCGCGCCGGCTGGTGATCCTCTCCCGCGACGAGCTCAAGCAGTACGAGTGTCGCAACCTGTTCGGCGACGACCCGCGGCTGCGCTGGTTCCTCGGCGACGTCCGCGACCAGGCCCGCCTGCGCCGCGCGATGCACGGGATCGACTACGTCGTGCACGCCGCCGCGCTCAAGCAGGTCGACACGGCCGAGTACAACCCGTTCGAGTTCATCCGGACCAATGTCGAGGGCTCGCAGAACGTCGTCGAGGCCGCGATCGACTCCGGCGTGAAGAAGGTCGTGGCGCTGTCCACGGACAAGGCGTCGAGCCCGATCAACCTCTACGGCGCCACGAAGCTCTGCGCCGACCGGCTGTTCGTGAGCGCGAACCACTACGCGGCCGCCTACGAGACCCGGTTCGCCGTGGTCCGTTACGGCAACGTGCTGGGCTCGCGCGGATCAGTGGTGCCGCTGTTCAAGCGCCTGGCCGCGGAGGGACAGTCGCTGCCGATCACGGACAAGCGGATGACCCGGTTCTGGATCACGCTGCCGAACGCCGTGCAGTTCGTGATCGACTCGTTCGACCGGATGCAGGGCGGCGAGCTCTACGTCCCGCGGATCCCGTCGATGCGGATGACCGATCTGGCCGAGGCCATCGCGCCGGGCGCGGCGACCCACGAGATCGGGATCCGGCCGGGGGAGAAGCTGCACGAGGAGATGATCGCCGGGGACGATTCGCGGCGGACCCTCAAGCTGGTCGACCGCTACGTCGTCGAGCCCTACATCGCCGGGTGGGGCTACACCTCCCCGGCCGACGGCGAGGCCGTCCCGGACGGCGAGGCCTACCGCTCCGACACCAACGATCTCTGGCTGTCCCCGGAGCAGCTGCGCGAGATGGTCGAGGCCCTGGATTGATGACGGCGGGGAACTGATGCTGCCCTACGGCCGGCAGTCGATCTCCGACGACGACGTCGAGGCCGTCACCGCGGTCCTCGGCTCGGACTGGTTGACCACCGGTCCGGCCGTGACCCGGTTCGAGTCCGACCTCTCCGCCCGTTCCGGCGGGCATGGCGTGGTCGCGGTGACGTCCGGGACGGCCGCGCTGCACGTCGCCTACGCCGCCGCCGGCGTCGGTCCCGGTGATGACGTCGTGGCCAGCCCGCTGACGTTCGTCGCGACCGCCTCGGCCGCGGCGCTGCTCGGCGCGCGGGTGATCTTCGCCGATGTCGCCGAGGACACCGGCAACCTCGACCCGGACGCCGCGAAGGCGGCGCTCACCCCGGACACCAGGGTGGTCTCCGGCGTCGACTACGCCGGGCACCCGATCGACGCCGAGCCGCTGCGCGCGCTGGCCCACGACGCCGGGGCGTTGCTGCTCGAGGACGCCGCGCACTCGGTCGGCGGGCGCTGGCACGGCCGTCCGGTGGGCGATCTGGCCGACCTGACCACGCTGTCGTTCTTCCCGACCAAGAACCTGACCACGGCCGAGGGCGGCGCGGTCGTCTCCCCGGACGTCGAGCTGGTCGCCGGGGCGCGGTCGTTCCGCAACCACGGTCTGGTCCGGGACTCTGGCGCGCTGCGGTTCCCGGACGAGGGCCCGTGGCACCAGGAGGTGCACGCGTTCGGGCTGAACTACCGTCTGCCCGACGTCCTCGCCGCGCTCGGGTCCAGCCAGCTCACGCGCCTGGAGGCCTTCACGGCCCGGCGCGCGGAGATCCACGCCCGCTACGACGCCGCGCTCGCCGACGTCGCCGAGGTGCGCACCCCCGCCCGTCGCGAGGGCGCCGAGCCGGCCTGGCACCTCTACCCGCTGCGCGTGCTCGACGGGCGTCGCCGGGAACTGTTCGAGTTCCTGCGCGGGCGCGGGATCGGCGTGCAGGTCAACTACGTGCCCGCCTACTGGCACCCGGTGTTCGCCGACCTGGGCTACCGGCGCGGCCTGTGCCCGAATGCCGAGGAGTACTACTCCCAGCAGCTCTCGCTGCCGCTGTTCCCGGACCTCACCGATTCCGATGTGGACCGGGTCGGGGGCCTGGTGCGGGAGTTCTTCGGGCACTCGGTGTGAGCACCGTGGCAGGGGACGCGAGTCGCGACGTTCTCGGCCGCGGTTCGCTCTACACCCTCGGCAGCGTCGCGCCGATCCTGGCGAACGTCCTGGTCACCCCGGCGGTGACCCGGGTCCTCGGCGTCGAGCAGTACGGCGTCGTCGCGGTCGGCCTGGTGCTGGTGCAGGTCGGTTCGATGATCGCCGGACTGGGGATGGCGTCGTCGATCACCCGGCACGGGATCCTGGAGCGCTCCGGCGAGGCCGGGTCCCGGAAGCTGGCCCTGCAGGGCAGCGCGCTGGCCACGCTCCTGGTGCTGGCCGCGGTGCTCACCGGCCCGCTGTGGGGCGAGCCGGTGCTGGGGACGCCCTGGCAGGCCGGGCTGGCCTTCGCCGGGCTCGCCGCCTCCGGCTTCGCCGCGATCCAGAACGCCCAGTCGTTCCTGCGGGTGCAGGACCGGCCGCTGCCGTTCGTGGCGCTGTCCACCGTGGCCACCCTGGGTGGGCCGATAGCCGGGCTGCTGCTGGTGACGCTGCGCGCCTCGGACGCCGAGGACTACCTGTTCGGCCTGCTGCTCGGCTACCTCGCAGCGGGGCTCGCCGGGATGGTGCTGGCGTTGCGCGGCGGCCGCCCGCACGGCGAGCGGGGCGACCTGCGGCGGGCGCTGCGGGTCGGGCTGCCGGCCGTGCCGCACCTGGTGGCGATGCTGCTGGTACAGAACGCGCTGGTGCTGATCGCGAACCGGTTCTTCGGCCCGGACGACGGCGGCCGGCTGCAGATCGCGCTGCTGCTCGGCTCCGCCCCCGCGATGATCGTCTCCGCGCTGAACAACGCCTGGGCCCCGGTCGTCTACCGCACCGACCCGGCCGAGCGGGGGGCCGCGCTGGAGCGCACCTCCCGCGACGTCGCCGCCGTGACCGCCGCGCTGGCCGGCGGCGTGGCGCTGCTGTCGCCGTTCCTGCTGCGGTTCCTCGCCCCGCCCGCCTTCGCCCCTGCCGAGCTGATCCCGGCCGCCGGGGTGGCCGCGGCCGGGGCCGTGATCAGCGTCGCCTACCTGGCCAACGTGCACCTGGTGTTCGCTTCCGGCCGCAGCGGCGGGCTGGCCCTCGCCAGCCCGCTGAGCCTGGTCGTCGGGCTGGTGGTGGCGGTGCTGCTGGCCGGGACCGGATCGCTGACGGCCGTCTCCTTCGGCTTCCCGGTCATCTACCTGGCGCTCGCGATCGGCACCTCGCTGCTGCGCCGCCGGGTCTCGGATACGACCTGGCGGGAGGCGGTGCTGCTCGCGCCGATCGCCGCGGGCTTCGTGGTCTGCGGTGCCGGGGTGCTGCTCCCCACCGAGGGTGTCCTGTGGCTGTCGGTGCGCTTCGGGCTGGCAGTGCTGCTGGGTGTCGCCCTGCTCTGGATGGTCCGCCGCATCTTCACCCGCTGAGTCCCACCCCCGCACCCCGCGTTGCCGACCGTCACGTTTTGGCGGTCGGCACGACCGGAACGTGACACTCGCCGAGCCCGTTCCGGCCCGGCCATGTTCGAGTGACGCGTCATGGTCGCTGTCGTCGATTCCGGGAGCGATGGTGCGTCCTCGACGCCCGATGGCAGGGTCCTCAGGAGGTGCGGGTGACCGTGTCCGTGTCCGGGGCGGGGTGCTCGGCCGGGACCTGATCGGCCGGGAGCGGCTCCACCGTCGTGACCGGCGTGTCCAGGCCCTTCGGCAGCGGGCGGGGCAGGTGCGCCACGGGGTGGCGCAGCCACAGCATCGGGCTGAACCCGCCCGCGGACATCGCGGCGGTGCTCTGCTCGGAGCGCTTGGTCAGGCCCAGCACCATCGCGGCCTTGGCCAGCGGTGACCCGGCCCAGTACTGGGCGGCCGGTCCCGGGCTGGCGGGGCCGGTCCAGCCCATCGCGGCACGGAGATCGTCCGGCTCCAGGAGCGCGTCGCCACCCAGCTCGGCGCGGGCCAGGGCGGTCGCGGCCTGGTCCTCGGCGCTCGTCGCGTCGGAGCGCGACTCGGCGCCGTGGAACTCCGGCCAGCCGTCCCGCAGGGCCTGCAGCGCGGTCTCGCTCTGGGCGCCGAACGTCAGCGGGTCGCCCCACACCGCGGCGGGGGTCCCCCCGGCGGCCGCGTACAGCACGGCGGTGCTCAGCCGGTTCGACGAGAGCCGGCTCGCGTTCCCGGCCAGGTGCATGATCCGCAGCAGGAACGCCGGGTCGTCCCGGCGGCCGGCGGTGACCAGGCGGTGCCCGGCCGCGGCCCACGCGTCGGTGATCTCCGGGTCGGTCATGTCCTCGGAGTGCAGGCACACCGTGGACGGCCCGTCGACGTCGGCGACCTGCGCCGCGAGCTCCCGGTGCGCCCCGGTCACCCGGACCAGCCGGGTGCCGTGGAACGGGACGAACACCGGCCCGAGCCGGTCCGAGCGCCGCCAGCCCCGCGCCTGCAGGAGCCGCTCCAGATAGAGGACCGGGGCGCCGACGGCGGTGGTCGGGCGATCCTCGTCGGACGGTGACCAGGCCCGTGACCGGTGCGACCACACCAGCAGGCGCCGCCGCGGGTTGCGCCCGACCTGCGGGAAGTCCGCGAAGTGCGCCGCGACCGGGGACGTCGCCGTCCAGCCGTGCTGCAGCAGCCCGGCCACGTGGCGCGGGCGGGACAGCCCGGCGTAGGCGGCCAGCACGGCCGAGTGGCCGTAGTAGTGGTTCTGGATGTCCACGCGCGCTCCGTGCTCGAGATCCCGGCCCCCGGGCGGGCGGATCGGTGCCCGATCGTAGCGAGAGGGTCCGGCCACGCCGGGACGGCGTAGGTCGTCCGGCCGGTCGTGTCCGGCTGGGCGTCGACGGCGGTAAGGGTGGCCGCGGCGGCTACTCCGAGGGTCGCTATGGTGCGGGCGATCGACGAGCGCATGGCGTCCTCCGAGATCGTTGTAGAACCGGGTGGTCGGTGTGCGGCCGACCACTCGGTTGACGTCTCGGCAGGGGTTTCGCGGATGCTCTGTTGTGAACCATGTCACACGATTGCAACGCCGCACGCCTGCTGGGCATCCGCGTGCGCGCGGACGACACAGCCCCGATCCCGGCCTTCGGGCGGTCGCGGCGAACCGTCCGAAAGGGCCCGAACCGGCGTCGGAGGACACGGCGCGACCGCCGATACGGTGCCGGGCGCCGCCCCTTCAGGAGATGCCAGGCCGTGACCGTCGACATCATGCTCCCGTTCTTCGGGGACCCCGATCTGCTGCGCCGGGCCGTGCGCAGCGTGCTCGAGCAGCGCCGGACGGACTGGCGGCTCACCGTCGTCGACGACGGCTACCCCGACGACACGATCGAGCCGTGGTTCGCCGGTCTCGGCGACAACCGGGTGCGCTATCTCCGCAACCCCGAGCGGCTCGGCGCGCAGCCGAACAACCGGCTCTGCCTGAGCTACGTCGAGCGCGAGTTCTTCGTGATGATGGGCGCCGACGACCTGATGCTGCCCTACTACCTGGACACCGTCCTCGGCCTGCACGAGTCCGCGCCCGGCGCCGCGCTGGTGCAGCCGGGTGTCGAGGTGATGGACTCCAACGACCGTCCGGTCCGCCCGCTGGCCGACCGGGTCAAGGCGATGCTCGCCCCCCGCGGGCGCGGGCCGCGGGTGGTGTCCGGGGAGCCGCTCGCGGTGAGCCTGCTGCGCGGGAACTGGCTCTACAACCCGTCGTTGTGCTGGCGGACCAGCGCGGTCTCGGAGATCGCGATCCCGGAGTCGGCGGACGTGTTCGACCTGGCCCTGCCGCTGGACGTGATCGCCTCCGGCGGGCGGATGGTCGTCGACGACGAGGTGTGCTTCCGCTACCGGCGCCACCGCAGCAGCGACTCGGGTTCCGGGGCCCAGGCCGGGAACCGGTTCCCCGAGGAGCGGCGGTTCTTCGCCGCCGAACAGCGGCGGATGCGGGAGCGTGGCTGGGACCGGGCCGCGGCCGCCGCGCGGTGGCACTTCTCGTCCCGGCTCAACGCCGCCGTGCAGCTGCCGCAGGCGCTGGGCCGCCGGGACGCGACCGCGTCCCGGGTGCTGACGAGACATCTCGTGGGGCGCTGAACCGACCGGGTCTCCGCCGCACCGATGACTTCCACCGGCCCGGACGGTCTCCCTTCCCATGAGCGATCACACGACAACCCGGACCACCGTCAACAACATCGGCGTGGTGATGTTCACCGTTGCCGACCCGGACGCGGCCCTCGCGTTCTACACCGGCACCCTCGGCTTCGAGGTGCGCGGCGACACCCGCTTCGGCGAGCACGGCGAGAACCGCTGGCTGGAGGTCGCCCCGCCCGGGTCGACCGCGCGGCTCGCCCTGAACCCGCCGATGTACGACCAGCCCGGCGGCAGCTCGATCGGTGTCGAGACCCCCGACGTGCTCGCCGAGCACGCCCGCCTGTCCGCGATCGGCGGGATCGACCTCGACGACGCGCCGGACACCACCACGCCCGGTGCGCCGGTGTTGTTCATGCTCCGCGACCCGGACGGCAACAACATCGCAGTAGTCCAGACCCCCTGACCCGCGCCCCGACACGGCGGAGCGAGCCGGTGCCTCCCGCCGGACCCGGCACCGGCAGAATCTCCGCTCATGACCCGGTCCGTCCTGCTCGACGGCACGCCTGCCCGGCCCGGCCCTCCGGCGGGCCCGCGCCCGCGCCGTCGCGGAGCCGTCGTGGCCGCGATCGTCGCGGTGGCCGTGCCGACCCTCGTGGTCGCGGTGCACATGCTCGCCTACGGCCGCTGGATCGTCGACGACGCCGCGATCACGTTCAGCTACGCACGATCGATCGCCGCGGGCGCGGGCCCGGTGCTGCAGCCCGGCGGCGAACTCGTCGAGGGGTACTCGAACCCGGCCTGGCTCGCGGTACTGCTGCTCGGGCACGGGATCGGCCTGTTCGATCACGGGAGCTGGTTCGGGGTCCCGGACCTGGTGCTGTTCCCGAAGGGCGTCGCCCTGCTGTGCTGTGTCGGGATCTTCGCCGGGTTCCACGCCGTGGCCCGCGCGGTGTGGCCCCGGCCCTCCTGGTGGCCCGCCATCGTCACCGTCGTCGCGGGGACGGTCACGGCGGCCGTCCCCTCGTTCGTCATCTGGGTCTTCTCCGGGCTGGAGAACCCGCTCCTGGCGCTGACCGCGGTCACGACGGCCGCGGTGCTGGCCCGGGCACGAGCCCGCGGTGACCTGCTGCGCGTGAGCGTCGCGGTGACCTGCGGTCTGCTGGCCGCCGTCGCGGCACTGACCCGTCCCGACGGGCTGGTCTACCTCGGCGCCTATCCGATCGCGGTGCTGCTCACGCTGCGGCGTGACCGGGTCGGTGCCGCGCTGACCTCGACGGCGGTGTCCGTGGTCGCCTTCGCGATCCCGTTCGGCGGGTACCTCGGCTGGCGGGTCCTCACGTTCGGCCGGTGGCTGCCGAACACGGCGGTGGCCAAGTCCCAGGGGCTGCCCGACGTGGCGTCGCTGGCCCGGCCGGCCGAGCTGGTGTCCTACCCGGGCTGGTTGAGCGCGATCCTGGTCCTCGGGCTCGTCGCCGCGGGGCTGTTCCAGCCCGGGCGGCACCGCGGTGTGCTCGTCGCCGTCCTGGTCCCGCTTGTCCTGGCCGTCGGTGCCTTCGCCGTGCTCGCCGAGGACTGGATGGGCGTCTACCGGTTCGCCACGCCGGTCTGGCCGCTGGCCGCCCTGGCTGCCACGGTCGCGGCCGCGGCCGTGCTGCCGAAGGTCCCGGTCCGCGCCCGCGCCCTGGTCGCCCTGCTCGCGGTGGCCGGCGCCCTGCTCTCCGGGATCACCTGGCTGGGAGGTATACGCACGTTCCGGGACACCCCGACGATCTCCATGTGCGCCGGTGCGCAGGGGATGGGCGCCTCGCCCAACGCGTTCGGCGACATCCTGGGGATCTCCTCCGGGGCGATCGCGACGCCCGACATCGGCGGGACGGCGCTGGCCAGCCGGTTCCAGGTCATCGACATCGCCGGGCTCGCGTCGGCCCGCATCGCGGACCTCTGGCGCGCCGACGACATGGCCGGCATCCGGGACTACCTGCTCGTCGAGGCCCGCCCGGCGTTCATCGAGATCCACGGAGGCTGGTCGACGAGCACCGGGCTGCTCGACGACCCGAGGATGGACACCGAGTACGTTCCGATCATGAAGACGGCGGCGAAGTCGGGCTGGTACGTCCGCCGCGACCTGGTGCCCGACGACGCGAGCTTCGCCGCGGCCGTGCGCCACGCCGAGGACGTCGCCCTCCCGCAGCGGGTGCGCTACTCCTACGACGCACCCCGTTCGTCGTGCGGCGGGCTCGAGCCCGGGACCGCCCCGGTGGTCGAGGACCCGGCGCGCTGACGCCCGGCGACGCCCTACGGGACCGGCGGCACGTCCGGGCGCACGACGACGGTGAACGGGCCGACGTCGCGCCGGACGAAAGCCGGGTCGTCGAAGAGCCGCGGCTCGAACACCGCGGTCCCGCTGCCGGTGGCCTGGCTCGGGAACGGGTCGTAGGTGAGACCCTGGCGGAGCAGCCCGTCCGGACCGCGGCTGAGCACGAACACCGACGGCGCGCGGACCGGGCTCGCGTCCAGGCGCGACAGCAGCTCCGCCGGGGACCCGGAACGGGACCACTCCAGCAGCCGGTCCCGGCGCCCAGCGAAGTCGGCCAGCGGGTTGGCGTACTGGGCCACCGTCGTCTGGTACGCCCAGTACGGGTGGTAGCTGAGCAGGGCGTAGGTGTTGCTCAGCACGACGACCTGGTTCGCGGGCCGCCCGGTGAGCTCGTCGATCGTCGAGGCCAGCTCGGCGTTCCAGGCCCCGGCGTCGGTGTCGGACCGGGCGCCGTTCGGCTTCGTCCCGTCCGGGTAGTAGTCGCCGTTGTGGGCCGAGGCGCTCCACGAGTAGGTCTCCGGCGTGGTCTGCACCTGCCCGACCACGATCGCGGCGGCGAGCACCGTGACCACCAGCGGCAGCCGAAGGGTGACGGCACGCCCGGCGTCGCCGCCGAGCCGGGACCGGGCGGCCCGCACCCCGTCCGCGGCCAGGCCGACCGCCCCGCACGCCAGCGCCGTTCCGATGATCGGCTCGATCCGGAACGACAGGAGGGTGGTGTCGGCGACCAGGGCCAGGGTGGAGAACAGGTACCAGGCGTAGCCGCAGACCACGGTCCAGCCGAGCCCGCGGGCCACCGGGTCCCGGCCGAACCGCAGCACGATCCACACCGTGCCGGCCAGCGCGAGCGCGCCGAGCACGGTCGGCTCCAGCATCGGTAGCGGGTAGGTGGCCCCGCTCTGCGGCAGGAAGCGCTGCGCGGCGTCGCCCGCGGCGTCCGCCGGAGCCCGCAGCCGCGCCAGCAGATAGGGCGTCCAGTTGAGCAGCAGCAGCGGCAGCGCCGCGACGATCACCACCCCGGCCGTCCGCAGCAGGTGCAGCGCGTAGGGCCCACCCTGGGACCGGCCGCGCAGGGCGCCGTCCACGGTGACCGCGAGCAGCACCAGGGCCAGGAACGCGCAGATCTGGGTGTGGGTCACCCCGGCCACGCCGAGGACGAGCCCGGTCGTCACCGCGGCCCCCACCCACCGCCTGCCGGCGACGCGGGTCGGGTCGACCAGGCGGACGCCCAGCACCGCGATCGGGGCGACGAGCGCCGCGGTCAGCCAGGAGTAGGGCGTGTAGGCGGCGAGCGCGAGCCCGACCAACGTGGTCGCGGTGGCCAGGCCGAGCGCGCGCACCCGGCCCACGACCACCGACCACGACACGAAGGCCAGCACCCCGGTCAGCGCCATCGTTGCGACCGCGAACGGCTTGTAGAACGCCCAGGCCTCGACGCCGAACAGGTCGGCGAGCCGACCGCCGACCCAGAACCAGGCCTGAGGGTAGAACGGCGGCAGGTCCGCGTAGGCGAAGTCGGCCGGGCGGGCCGAGTCGGCGAAGCGGGTCAGGTACTGCACCCGGAACGCCTGGTCCCCGGACACCCCGAACAGGTAGTGCCGGGTGTTTGCGAGCAGCAGCGACAGCGGCACCGCGGACAGCGCGGACAGGCCCACCCAGGCCAGCGGAGCGGTCAGGGCCGGCCGGCGGGGGTGCACCAGCCCGGCTGCAGCGAGCACGCCGGCGACGACGAGGCCGCCGGAGGCGGTGAGCGCCAGGCCCACGTTCGAACCGGACGGGATCGGCAGCCGCGCCACCACCGCCAGGACCGCGACGGCCACCAGCACCGCCACCGCAGAGGCGGCCACGACCTCGCCCAGGACGCGCCACCCACGGGCGGGACGCGCGGCGGGTCGCGGCGCGGGCGCATGACCGGTCCGCTCCCGGCCGGCCTGACGTGTCCCGGCCACGGCGGCGCGTCCGATCACCCTGATTCCTGCCCCACAGGCGTCCGCTTGCGGGCCACCACGAGGAACGCCTTGGAGATCGCCCACAACGTGGGGAACCGGCGCAGCGCCGCGACACCGAGCGTGTAGACCTTCGACCCGCCGCCCTCGGCCAGCGACACGTCGCCGGGCACGGTGAACGTCGCCTCCAACTCCGGGCGCTGGGCGAGGAGCTTGCGCATCCGCAGGTAGCCGGGCGCGTAGCTGGCGTCGGTGTAGTCGTGGCCTCGCTTGGTCAGGCGCAGATAGCGGTTGGCCAGCGGCACCGGCATCCAGCTCAGGAACGGCAGCGCGTAGTGCGCCTCGATCGGCCACAGCTTGTTCGGCACCAGGATGTAGGCGACCCCGCCGGGGCGCAGCGAGTTCGACAGCCGTTCCAGGGCGTCGGGCTGGTCGTCGAGGTGCTCGAGCACGTTGTCCAGCACCGCGACGTCGAACGCCTCCCGGTCGTCGAAGTCGTTGATCGACTGGGTGCGGAACGTGAAGTTCGGCGCCTCCTCGGCGGCGAGCCGGTTCGCCTCCTCGGCGAGCGCGCCGTTCGGCTCGATCCCGACCACGGCGCGGCACAGCTTGGCCAGCTCCAGCGCGGTGTAGCCGTACCCGCAGCCGACGTCGACGACGTCGCACTCGGCGAAGGGCTTGTCCAGGAACGGCCCGGTGGTCAGCGCGATCTGCTTGGCGAACCCGGTGGCCAGCCGTCGCCGCTCGACCATCCGCAGGGTGGTCCGTTCGTACTCCGGCAGTGCGTCCAAACCGGGGTTCTCCTCAGTCATGAGTCGGTGGGCTCGGCCGGGCCGCAGGCGGTGATCCGGTAGAGCGCGTTCACTCCGTCGTCGGCCATCAGTTCGAAACCGGGCACGGGGCCGATGTCCTGCAGGCCGGGGTAGGCGCGGGAGGCCCCGCTCCACGGCCAGAACGTGGTCGGCCCGTCGAGCACGTAGCCGGTGCCGGTCGCGGCGGCGGCGGGGCAGACAGCAGGGTCGGTCGCCGCGTCCCGCAGGTGAGCAGCGAGCGTCTTCTGATCCGGTGTCCAGGCCCCGGTCAGGTGCGGGAAGAGCACCTCGTGGCCGGTCAGCGGGTACAGCAGTGCGTTGCCGGTGAACGGGTTCGAGGCGACGACGGCGTCGTCCGGCAGCATCGCGCCGGCCCGTTCCAGGAACTCCCGCTGGCCCGGTGCGAGCAGTGTCGAGCCCGGCTCCTGGTACGGCCCGGCCAGCACGGTGGCGTGCGTGCTCCGGCCCATCCCGCCGGAGATCGCGACGGCCAGCACCAGGACGGCCGCGGTGAGCAGGCCCGGCAGTGCACTCGGGGACGGCACCGGCAGCGCGGCCGCCGCCGGCCGGGCGAGCCCGGCCAGGCCGAGCGTCCCGATCACGGCGAGCGCCACGCCGGTGACCGGCACCATCGCGGCGAGGCGGTACGAGTCGTTGTACCAGGCACCGGTGATCGCGGCGGCGAAGTCGGTCTCCTGCGCCGCGGCCTGCAGGTAGAGGAAGCCGGAGAGCAGGTGCGTCGGGACCAGCCAGCTCGTGGACGCCCGCCGCAGCGCGAACACGATCCCGACCAGCACCAGGATCGACACCGTCCACGCCTCGGGCCGGCCGTTGGTCGCTCCGAACGCGACGTCCCAGACCGCTTCGCCGCGCCCGGAGAACGCGGGCCAGTCGAAGCTGCGCACCCCGGCCAGCAGCGGCGAGGCGACCATCAGCCAGAGGACCCCCCACACCACGGCGGCGGACCCGGCGACCGCGACCAGCGGCAGCGCGAACGATCGGGTGAACAGATGCCGCCGGACGAGCCCGGCCAGCCACCAGAACATCGGGAACAGGGCGAGTGCGGCCAGGCTGAACACGGCGTTCGGGTGCGCGAGCGCGAGCGTCGGGACCGTGACGACCAGCAGCGCCGCGGCGCCCGTCCGGCCCAGCTGCGACTCCCGCGCCAGCCCGAACAGCGTGACGACGGCTGCCAGCGCGGCCGGTAGCAGCGCCACGCCGAGCAGGTTCGGCCACAGCACCCCGAACGACATCAACGCCCACGGGAACGCGGTGAACCCGACGGCCAGTACCGGCGTCGCCAGCGCGGCCCCGATCGAGGGCCCGGCGACCTGGCGGACCAGGAACAGGCACGACATCGGCCACACCACGACGGCGACGGCCAGCGCGGTCGCGTTCGTCGCCACCGCGACCCCGGCACCGGGCACCGACAGCGCCACCAGCGAGACCAGGTCGTGCCAGGCGGCGGGGTAGAGGGCCGAGGAGGCCATCGGGTTGGTCAGCGTGCCGATGTGCAGCGACGACGCGTTGCCGGTGTCCAGGATCTGCGCGACGGCGCTGTAGTGGAACACCGCGTCGTAGGTCTGGGACAGCGCGTCCGCGGGCCCCATCCCGTTCACGGCGGTGACCCAGCCGAGGGTGGCCGCGGCCGCGGCGCCGACGGCCGCGGCGGCGCCGATCAGCCACGGTGTCCGCCCGGCCGCCGTCCGCGCGCGTTGCGCGGCGTTCGGCCAGACCTGCGGGACGGCAGTCGCGGACAGGCCGTCGACGGAGTCCGGGACCCGGGCGAACGGACCCTGCGGGGTGCGGAACCGGACGTAGAGCGCGCGCGTTCGTTGTCCCGCCCCGGTCAGGGGCCCCACGGCCCGTCCGCGTCCCGGCCGCACGCGCGTCGCCAGCTCCCGCACGCCGAGCACGGCGGCCGCGCCCAGCACCGCCGAGACCAGCGGGACCCACACGCCCCACCCGATCCCGAGCGCGCCCGCGACGACGGCGGGGATCGCGGACACGGCGATCGAGAGCAGCGGCGCGGCGCCCCAGGCGACGAGGCTGCGCAGCCCGGCCGCGTAGGCGATCAGCAGGCCCGGCCCGAGTGCCCAGAACCCGGCGGACAGGACAGCGGGGACCGCGGACAGCCAGGACATGACGCGGCCGCCTCCTTTCCGGCAGCCGGGCCCGGTCGGGCGAGAATGTGCGACGGTCACCGAACGCGAGCGCCGACGACGGTGCGGAGCATACCGAGGGCGTCGGTCTCTCGGTCAGGTGCCGATCGCGGTGACCGGGTCGCAGGCGGTGATCCGGTAGAGACCGCGCACGTCGTCACCGGTCATCAGCTCGAAGCCGGGCGCGGTGTCGAGCCCGTCCAGGCCGGTGAAGCCCACCGAGTCCGGGTTCCAGGACCACAATGTCGGCGGCCCGGTCAGCGCGTAACCGACGTCGGTCGCGGCCAGGGCCGCGCACACCGACGGGTCGGTGGCCGCGTCGTGCAGCCGCGTGCCGATCACGATCTGCTCCGGGGTCCAGGTGCCCATGAGGTGCGGGAACAGCACCTGCCGGTCGGTCAGGGCCCAGAGCATCGCGTTCCCGGCCCACGGGCTCTGGGCGACGACGGCGTCGGCCGGGAGCATCTCGCCCGCGCGCTCCAGGAACTCCTCCTGGCCGGGTTCGAGCAGGGGATCGGCCGGGTGGCGGTAGATCGAGGCGAGGGACTCGGTGTGCGAGATCTGGTAGAGCCCGCCGGAGAACACCACCAGCGCCGCGACGCCGAACGCGACCAGCGCGGCCGGGCGCGGCCGTCGCAGCCACCCGGTGTCCGGGGACGCGGCGAGTACCCGGCGGATCAGGCCGGCCACCGCGAGGACACCGAGCACGGCCAGCGGGACGGCGGTGATCGGGACCATCGCGGCCAGCCGGGGTGAGTCGTTGTACCAGACACCGGTCCACGGTGAGGCCGACGTGCTCGCGGCCACCACGTAGAGCATGCCGGTGAGCACGTGCGTGGCGCTCAGCCAACTGGTTCGCCGCAGCGCCACGACCGCGCCGACGACGACCAGGATCGAGATCGCCCAGGCCTCGGAGTGGCCGTTGGGCGAGTTGGTCAGGACGCTGACCACGCCCTGCTGCCACGTCTCGATCGGGTCCCAGGTGTAGCTGCGCACCCCGGCGAGCAGCTGGGAGCCGAACATCAGCCAGGCCACGGCGCCGATCATGACGATCGCGGCCAGCGCGGCGGCGATCGCCGGGACCCACCGGCGGCGGCGCAGCCGCACGCGCACGAAGCCGGCCAGCGCCCACACCATCGGGCACAGGCCGACCACGGCCATGCCGAACACCGCGTTCGGGTGCGCGAGCCCGAGTGCCGTCGAACCGGCACCGGCCAGCACGACGGCTCCGCCACGGCCGAGCGTGCTGTGCCGGGCCCGGCACGCGAACGTCACGACCGCGGCCAGCACGGCCGGCATCAGCGCGACCCCGATCAGGTTCGGCCACAGCGCGCCGTAGGTCACCAGCGTCCACGGGAACGCGACGAACCCGAGCGAGATCACCGGGGTGGCCAGTGCGGCGCCCGCGGAGCGGCCCACGACCTGGCGGACCAGCAGCAGGCACGACAGCGGCCAGGCGATCAGCACGACGACGAGCGCCATCATGTTCGAGCCGGTCACGATGCCCGGGGCGCCGGCGTAGGGGGCGATCAGGGAGACCATGCCGTGCCACGCGCTCGGGTAGAACGCCGTGTCGGCCGCGGAGACCAGCCGGCCCACGTCCATCGACGACGCGTCGCCGGTGTCGAGGATCCGGGCGACGGCGTTGTAGTGGAAGTTCACGTCGAAGCTCTGTGACACCGCATCCGGACGGCCCATACCGGGCACCGACGAGATCCAGCCGAGGACGACGGCGACGGCCATCCCGGCGGTCGCGGCGACCCCGGCCCACGGCCCGTCCGGGGAGCCGGGGCGTGTCCGCCCCCCTCGCGCGGCCATCAGTCGGGCCAGCGCACCGCGGATGCCGGAGCCGGTGTCGACCGGGACCGGGACCGGGACCGGGATCGGGACCGGGTCGACGGAGGCGGCGCCCTCCGCCCGGCGTCGCAGCAGGTGGCGGCCACCCAGCGCCCCGGCCGCGGCGAGCACCGCGGCGCCGGCCGGTACCGCAGCGCCCCAGTGCAGGCCCAGCTCGCCGGCCACCACCGCGGACGCCGAGACCAGGCCGACCGAGAGCACCGGTGCGGCACCCCACGCGACGATCCCGCGCAGCCCCGAGACGAGAGCGACGAGCAGACCGGGCCCGATCATCCAGAACGCGGCGAGCAGCATCACCGGAACGGCGGCGGGCCAGCTCACGACGGGATCGGCCTCCTTGCTTCCCCGATGGATCCGGCCCGGACGGGTGAGGGGCCGCGCATCCGTCACCCGGCGCGACGGCCGACGACACCGATCAGGATAGCGACGAGCTGCCGGCGGCTCGGGAGGACTCCAGCACCGGGGGTGCGAGGGGCGCGACACGGGCGCGTCTACCCTCGTGGGTCGTGACCCTCGATGGATACGACCTCGTCGTCGTCGGCTCCGGATTCTTCGGGCTGACCGTGGCCGAGCGGGCCGCCGCAGCGAAAGAGGACGGCGGGTTGGGCAAGAAGGTACTCGTGCTGGAGCGCCGCAGCCACATCGGTGGCAACGCCTACTCCGAGGTCGAGCCGGAGACCGGCATCGAGATCCACCGCTACGGCGCGCACCTGTTCCACACCTCGAACAAGCGGGTGTGGGACTACGTCAACCGGTTCACCGCGTTCACCGGCTACCAGCACCGGGTGTTCGCGAAGGCCGGCGACCAGGTCTACCCGTTCCCGATGAACCTGGGGCTGATCAACCAGTTCTTCGGCCGCTCGCATTCCCCGGACGAGGCCCGCGCGCTGATCGCCGAGCAGTCCTCCGAAGTGAGCACAGCGGACGCGACCAATCTCGAGGAGAAGGCGATCTCGCTGATCGGGCGCCCGCTCTACGAGGCGTTCGTGAAGGGCTACAACGCCAAGCAGTGGCAGACCGACCCGACCGAGCTGGACGCCTCGATCATCACCCGGCTGCCGGTGCGGTATACGTTCGACAACCGCTACTTCAGCGACACCTACGAGGGCCTGCCGGTCGACGGCTACACCGCGTGGCTGGAGAAGATGGCCGACCACCCGAACATCGACGTCCGGCTCGACACCGACTACTTCGCCGTCCGGGACGACATCCCGGCCGGCACCCCGGTCGTCTACACCGGACCGCTGGACGCCTACTTCGGCCACAGCGAGGGCGAGCTCGGCTGGCGCACGTTGGACTTCGAGATGGAGGTCAAGGACACCGGGGACTTCCAGGGCACCTCGGTCGTCAACTACAACGACCAGGACGTGCCGTTCACCCGGATCCTGGAGTTCCGGCACATGCACCCGGAGCGGGACTACCCGAAGGACAAGACGGTGATCGTGCGCGAGTACTCGCGCTTCGCCGAGTCCGGTGACGAGCCGTACTACCCGATCAACACCCCGGAGAACCGCGTCAAGCTGGAGCGCTACCGGGAGCTGGCCCGCAAGGAGACCGCGAACTCGGGCGTGCTCTTCGGCGGGCGTCTGGGCACCTACAAGTACCTGGACATGCACATGGCCATCGGCTCCGCGCTGACCATGTTCGGCAACCGCCTCGTCCCGCACTTCACCGAGGGCAAGGCGCTCTCGGGCACCGAGTCGGAGGACTGACCGCGCAGCCCGACGGTCCGTCCGTGGCTACGCGGGCGCGGGCGCGGGCCGCTCGAACGGCGTCCAGGTCGTCTCGTCCCAGGTCCCGGAGCGGCGCAGGGCGTTGCCGCAGTGCCAGAACACCTCGGCCGTGCGGACCTCGACCGTGATCTCCGGGACGAACTCGTCGATCGCGATGTTCACCCGGTAGTCGGCGCCGCGCACGATCGTCGCGTCGCCGTTGACCCGCAGCATGTCGGTGACCCCGGGCCGGACGAACAGCATCCCGACCCGCGGGTCGACCAGCAGGTTCCGCAGGCTGTCCAGGCGACGGTTGCCGCGCCGGTCCGGGAACGCGAGCGTGCGCTCGTCGAGCATCAGGACGCTGCCGGGCAGATCGCCGCGCGGGGAGACGTCGAGCAGGCCGTCGGCGTTCGTGGTGGCGAGGAAGAACAGCGGCGATCCGGTGACGAACGCCTGCTGGGCCTCGTCCAGATGGTCGCTGTCCTTGTTCGCGATCTTCGGATGCGGCGGGTCGACGATCTCGCGCAGCTCGGCCTCGGTCGTGATCTCGGTGCGCGCCACGACCCCAGCCTAGGTGAGGCTGGCCTGATGCGGGTGTGGATCCGGCCACCGGGAGGGACGGTTCGACGCCGCCGGCCCTGCCGCACTCATGGCCCGTTCGTGCGGCGCCGCGACACGGAAGCTCCCCGTGCCTGGTCAACCACGACGCAGGCGGGTCGTCGTCGAACAACAGCCGGTCGTCCACGGCTCTCATGATCGGCGCAACCGGCACGGACGCGACAGATCTGTCGCCTTCCTGCCGGTTG
>JAKDNL010000599.1 GCA_030451825.1 Pseudonocardia sp.
GATCGTCCCGTGCACCTCGGCGACGTCGGCGGCATCGAACCCGGCGCGCTGGAACTGCCCGTCCACGTTCGAGGTGAACACGCGCGCCGGCCAGTGGCGGGACCAACGCAGCAGCACCCCGAACCCGTCGTGCGGCACCGTCGTCCGGTACAGCTGCATCCGGTGTCCGTAGAAGCCCCAGGCCAGCGGCGGATCGTCGACGAAGTGCACCGGTCCGGCCAGGTCCTGGAAGCCCAGGCCGAGCCCGCGGTAGGCCGGATAGGCACGCCAGAACCCCTCGTGGCCCCGGAAGTCGGGCAGGCCGGAGTCCACCCCCATCCCGGCGCCGGCGCAGATCAGCAGCGCGTCCGCGGAGCGCAGCAGCCCGGCCGCGGCATCGAGGCCCTCCGCCGGGACCGGAGCGATGTCGGCGGTCAGGACTCCGCCGACTGCTTCGCGATCCCCTCGAGGTCGACGACCTCGAACTCCAGCACCGCCGAGCCGGTACCGACCGGGCGCGCCCGCTCGCCGGAGTGCGCGGCGACGGCGTCGCCCTTCATCCAGTTCTGGAACGCCTCGTCGGACTCCCAGTGGGTGACGATGAAATACCGGTCGTCACCGGAGACCGGGCGCAGCATCTGGAACGAGATGAACCCGGGCTGGCCGTCCACCGCGCCCATCCGGTTCGCGAACCGGCGCTCCAGCTCCACGCCCTGCCCCTCGGGGACCTCGATCGCATTGATCTTCACAACAGCCATGCCCCTACGCTAGCCGCGTGCGTCGGACGGTGTGGAGCCCGGACGGGGTGGAGCTGGAGGTCGTCGAGTTCGGCGGCGACGGAGACCCGGTCGTACTGCTGCACGGACTGATGGGACGGGCCACGACCTGGTGGCCGGTGGCGGATCCCCGGTGCCCGGCACCGGACGATCCCGGGGACCGGCCACCTGGTGCACGCGGCCGCGCCGCAGGCGTACCTGGATGCCGTGCACGCGCTGCTCGTGACCGCGGCCGGCGCACCGATCGCCCCGGGTGGGCGGGGCCGTTGCCGCCGGAACAGCGGTCAGGACGTCGCGGTGCCGTCCTGGGCCCGGGCCTGGACCTCGGCGACCCGGATGCGGACCTGCTCGTCGGTCGCGGCCCGGTCCAGGCCGAGCCCGGACAGCAGACCCTTCCCGTCCTCGAGCTCGAGCAGGGCGAGCAGGATGTGCTCCGTGCCGACGTAGTCGTGGCCCAGTCGCAACGACTCGCGGAACGTCAGCTCCAGTGCCTTCTTGGCCGCGGCGTCGAACGGGATGAGCGCGGGCCTCTCCCCGGCCGAGGCCGGCAGCGCCGCCGTCAGCGTCCGCCGCGCCGTCTCCACCGACACGCCCAGTGCCCGGAACACGGCTCCGGCCAGCGAGTTCTCGGCCTCGTCGAGGAGCCCCAGGCCCAGGTGCACGGTGCCGATCTCGGCGTTGCCGGCCACGTGCGCGTGGTTCTGCGAGGCCACGACGACGCTGCGGGCCCGCGGGGTGAACCGCTTGAAGCCATCGTTCGGGTCGAGGTCGGCGGGCTCGACCGGGTCCTTCGGCACGAACCGCTTCTGCGCCGCCTGTTTCGTGACGCCCATGCACCGGCCGATGTCGGTCCAGGACGCTCCGGAGCGCCGGGCCTGGTCGACGAAGTGACCGATCAGGTGGTCGGCCACGTCGCCGAGGTGCTCGGCGGCGAGCATCGCGTCGCCGAGCTGGTCGAGCGGCTCGGTGTGGACCTGTCGGATGCCGTCGATGAGGTCGCCGAGCCGTACCGGGTTGGAGATCGGAGTCGGTGTCGCCACGCGTCCACTGTAGGTTGACGATAGTCACATCGTCAATCGGGAGTGGACGATCACGTCAGGATATCGGTCTCCCCGGTGCGGGTGTCGTGCAGTTCGACGGCGGTGATCCGGGCGCGCACCGACCCGACCGGGTGCAGCAGCGCGAACGCCTCCGCGGGCCGGGAGCGGGCGAGTACGACGTGCGGCAGCCAGGAACCCGGCAGGTGCGCGGCGAACGGCGAGCGGACCCGTCCGGCCAGCACGTCGTGCACGGCGGTGTGCACGGCCAGCACCTCCGGGTCGGTGACCGCGGCCAGCACCAGGCGCTCGTCGTCACCGGTGACCGAGCCGAGCGTGGCCAGCCACAACGCGGGCAGTGCGACGAGTCGCAGCTCGGCGACCAGGGCGTCGCGGGCCGGGCGCGGGACGGCCGCCGCCGCGGCCACCGTGACGTCCGGGCGTTCGTCCGGGGCGACGCCGCTCCGGCAGGATCCTGGCCCGGTTCCGGTCGGCGGCGCGTCGATGCCGGCCTCGCGGAGCCGGGCACGCAGCGCGCCCAGTGCGGCGACGGCGTCGTCGTCGAGCCGGAACCGGACGTAGTGCGGCACGGATCAGCGCCGATGTTCGTTTCGCAAGCTTCTCTCAGCGCCCATTCTCGTTTCGCAAGCTTCTCTCGTCCGGCAGGGCGAAGCGGCCGTCGCCGGTCTGCTCGGCCAGGCCGTCCACCAGCAGCGAGTCCAGGCAGTGGTCGCGCTGCCCGGAGTCGGACCAGACGGCGTCCAGCGCGGTGCGCGGAACCGGGCCGGGGGAGTCACGCAGCACGTCGAGCAGCTTGCCGCGGACCTGCCGGTCGGTCCCGGCGAAACCCTGCACCGGCTTGCGCGGGCCGTCGTAGGCCGGGCGTCCGTTGGCCACCCACGCACAGACCGCCGAGGCCGGGCAGAGTCCGCAATGCGGCGTCCGCGCCGTGCAGACGACGGCCCCGAGTTCCATCAGCCCGGCCGAGACGGCCGCCGCGCAGCCGTCGTCGGCCGGCAGCAGCGCGTCGACGTCGGCCAGGTCGGCGCGCACCCGGGCCGGTCCGGCATCGCCCGCCCCGTGTACGGCGCGGGCCACCACCCGCCGGACGTTCGTGTCCACGACCGGCGCGCGCCGTCCGTACCCGAACGCGGCGACGGCGCGCGCGGTGTAGGTGCCGACACCGGGCAGTGCCTCGAGCGCGTCGACGTCAGAGGGGACCTCGTCGCCGTGCTGCTCCGCGATCGCCGACGCGGCGTCGTGCAGGCGGATCGCGCGTCGCGGGTAGCCGAGCTTGCCCCAGGCCCGCAGCACGTCCGCGCGCGGCGCGGCGGCCAGGTCCGAGGGACGGGGCCAGCGCTGCATCCACGCGTTCCAGATCGGTTCGACCCGGTTCACCGGCGTCTGCTGCAGCATGAACTCGCTGACGAGCACGCCCCACGGCGTCGTCTCCGGGCGCCGCCACGGGAGGTCCCGGGCCTGCGTGCGGAACCAGGGCAGGACCAGATCGGCCAGCGGCGACGACACGGCGCCATTCTCCCCGGCCGTCCCGCCGGATTCCGGCCGGGCCGCGCGGCCGTTCGCGCCGGCCGGTGCGCGACCGTACGTGTGCGGGGTCGCACCGGGGCGTGAACCGGGGCGTGCGGGAGCCGTTCGTGCAGGTGACAGGTGATGGCGTTGGGTTCGCCTCAAGGCCGTGCGACACGGACGGGGCGGAGGGTGTCGATCGGACGGGTGGACCTGCGGCGACGGCGCGGGATCCGGTGCGTCGTGGCGACTATCCGTAATGGACGATCTACCCTCTCTCACGTGTTGGACCCGGTAGGCCCGCTACCGGCGTCGGTGTACTGGCGTCGGCGGATGCTGGCGGTCGGTGCGGCCCTGCTGGGCCTGTTCGGATCGCTCTGGCTCGTGACGGCGCTGATCCTGCCACCGGCCGACGACCTCGCCACCGCCCGCGCCGCACAGATCCAGCAGCAGAACCCCTCGACCCCGCTGGACCCGCAACCCGGCGATTTCTCCGCCGCCGGGACCGATACGACCGGGCCGGTGGATCCGGCCCCGCCGACGTCCCCCGCGTCGGTGACGCCGGCCGCCCCCGGCACGCCCGGCCTCCCCGCCGGTGC
>JAKDNL010000600.1 GCA_030451825.1 Pseudonocardia sp.
GGACCCGTCACTCTCACGACCCTCGAGGAGACCTTCCGTGCCCGCAGCCAAGCCCGTCGTCGACCCCGTCGACGGCCCCCTCCCGGCCGACCTGGCCGCCACCGACATCAGCCTCGGGGACGGCGCCGAGGCCAAGCCCGGTGACCGCGTCGCCGTGCACTACGTCGGCGTCTCGCACTCGACCGGCGAGGAGTTCGATGCCTCCTACAACCGCGGCCAGCCGCTGGAGTTCGCGCTCGGCGCCGGCCAGGTCATCTCCGGCTGGGACACCGGCGTCACCGGCATGAAGGTCGGCGGACGCCGCCGCCTGGTCATCCCGCCGCACCTGGGCTACGGCGACCGGGGCGCGGGCGGCGTCATCGCCCCGGGCGAGACGCTGATCTTCGTGGTCGACCTGGTCGGAGTCGCCTGACCCGCTGCCCCCCGTGCGCGGATATAACGGTCCGGACGACGATATCCGCGCACGACCCGAGCCCGAGGCCTGAGCCCGAGCCCGAGGGCCGGGATCAGATCTGCCCTCGGCCCTCGGCCCGCTCGCGCTCCAGGATCTTCTCGTGCTGGGCGGCGTGCTCCCGCTCGTCCTGCTCGACGATCCGGGCCGCCTCCTCCTTGCTCCGGGCCAGCGGCGGCGCGGTGATCCCGCCGCCCTGCTCGGCCAGCGCCGGGTTCCGGCGGACGGCGACGAGGCTGACCACGGTCGTCACGGCGAGCACACCGATGATCACCGCGAGGGACAGGCCGATGCCGACCTCGGGGACCGGGAGCGGCCGGCCGCCGTTGATGAACGGCAGCTCGTTCTCGTGCAGGGCGTGCAGGGCGAGCTTGACGCCGATGAACGCGAGCAGCACGGCCAGGCCGTAGGAGAGATAGACGAGCTTCCGGAGCAGGCCGCCGAGCAGGAAGTACAGCTGGCGCAGGCCCATCAGCGCGAACGCGTTCGCGGTGAAGACCAGGTAGGACTCCTGGGTGAGCCCGAAGATGGCCGGGATCGAGTCGAGCGCGAACATCACGTCGGTCAGCCCGATCGCGATCATCACGACCAGCATCGGAGTGAGCCAGCGCTTGCCGTCGATCTTCACGGTGGTGCTGGCGCCGTGGTAGTCCTCGGTCACCGGGAAGATCTTGCGGACCAGCTTGATGGCCCGGCCCTCCTCCCACTCCTCGTCGTCGCCGCCCATGCCCTGACGGACGAGGCTGACCGCGGTGTAGACGAGGAACGCGGCGAACAGATAGAAGACCCAGCTGAACTGCTCGATCGCGGCGGCACCGACGGCGATGAACAAGCCACGCATGATCAACGCGATCACGATGCCGACGAGCAGCACCCGGTGCTGGTGGATCACCGGAACCTTGAACGACGACATGATGATCAAGAAGATGAACAGGTTGTCCACCGAGAGCGAGTACTCGGTGATGTAGCCGGCGAAGAACTCCCCGGCGAACGTGCCGCCCTGGAAGTACCAGATCCCGAGGCCGAACAGGACGGCCAGCGCGATGTAGAACAGGACCCACCGCGTCACCTCGGCAAGGGTGACGGCGTGCGGCTTGTGATCGACGACGAACAGGTCAACGGCCACGATCGCGACGAACACGCCGATCGTGACCAGCCAGACCCACAGGGGTACGGACACCGGGACACCTCTCCGGAACTCGGGCAGCAGAAGCACGCCCGAGGTCTCTCCCGCCACGCGCGACCTGCCGGAACTCCGGTGGCGGGTCCTGCGACGTGGCCGATGGTGCCGGGTTCCGGAGCAGAGGGCTCCGTCGCCGTGCTGACGACACCACCGCGAACGGGTTACTCCCCTGCGGTACGCGCTTAGTGTGCTCTGTCCGGTTCCAGGACGCGAGGCCGGGTGAGCTAGCCCACTCCTTCCGGCCGACCGGTACCCCCGTTCGTGTCCCTCCGGAACGGCCCGAATGCCCAGTTCACCCTGTTCGCCCGACTCTCGAGCAGATCGCGAACGCGTCACGGACGGGTGGTCCGATCGTTGACCCTGTGTCGGGGCACACCGGCACGAGAGCCAAGAGCGGATGATCACAACCCGGGCGTGGCGGCACGGAGGAACCATAGCGAGACGGACCGTGACGGTAGCACCGTGTCTCCGAGCGGTCCTGCGACGGGACCGGGGGCCCACCAAGGACGCCCCGTCCCTGACCGCCCTGCTGAACCCCGGCCAGCAGGTGTCCGCCGAACACACGTGGCGCTCGGTGCGGTTCAGCAGCATGCCCTGATCCGGCGAGGGCCCCGCGGGCCGTGACACCTGAGACCTTCTCAGGATCGGCGCGGCGCGCTGTCGGTGCGCTGACATAGGTTCGACGGCGTGCAGCGACTCCCTCCCGGCCGTCCCGCCGCCGCCGTGCGACGGCGTGCCCGGTCCCGTACCGGGACGGCGGGCACACTCGGGTCGCTGCTGCTCACCACAGGGCTGGTCGTGGGACTGGTCGTGGGGCTGCCCGGGGTCGCGTCGGCGGCTGTCGCAGCGCCGGCGCAGGCCACTGCGTCCCCGGCGGTACCCGCGGACGAGATCGCCGTCGAGCCCTCCCGGGTCGACGTGCCGGGAGGGCCCGGGGTCGGCGGCACGATCGGGCTGGACACCAGCCTCTACGTGCCCTCGTCCGCGACACCGGCGAGCCCGGCCCCGGCCGTCCTGGTCGCGCACGGCTTCGGCGCCACCAAGGACAGCGTCGACGCCGACGCCCGCGAGCTGGCCGCGCGCGGCTACGTCGTGCAGACCTGGACCGCGCGCGGCTTCGGCGCCAGCGGCGGCCAGATCGCGCTGGACTCCCCGGACCACGAGGTCGCGGACGCGAGCCGGCTGGTGGACCGGCTGGCCGCCCGCGCCGACGTGGCGTCCGACGGTCCGGGCGACCCGCGGGTCGGAGTGACCGGCGGCTCCTACGGTGGCGCGCTGTCGCTGCTGCTCTCCGGCTACGACCAGCGGATCGACGCGACCGCCCCGGTGATCACCTGGAACGACCTGGGCCAGGCTTTGTTCCCGAACAACGCCGCCTCCGCCGCACTGCCCGCCGACACCCCCGCCCGCGGCGCGTTCGCCGGCGACGGGGTGTTCAAGCGGGGCTGGGCCGGGGTGTTCTTCGGCAGCGTCGGCGACCCCCGGTCCGCGGACCCGACCCGTCCGCTGACCTGTGGGCGCTTCACCCTGGCCGTCTGCAACGCCTACACCGAGTCGGCGACCACCGGGCGTCCATCGGCAGAGACCACGGCGCTGCTCAAGCGCTCGTCGCCGTCCACCGTCACCGACCGGATCACCGCGCCGACCCTTCTCGTGCAGGGCGAGCAGGACACCCTGTTCGGGCTCGACCAGGCCGACGCGAACGCCCGCCAGATCGCCGCGAACGGCACCCCGGTCTCGGTCGTCTGGTTCGCCGGCGGGCACGACGGCGGCGCCCCCGACACCAGCATCCGCGGCCGGATCGGCGACTGGTTCGACCAGTACCTGCGTGGCACCGCGCCGGCGGCGTCCGACGTACCGTTCGCCTACCAGGTGCAGAGCGGCGTCCGGACCCGCGGGGACACCCCGACCGGGCGCACCGTCCTCGCCGACGCCTACCCCGGTCTGCCCGGCCCCGGGTCCTCCGCGCCG
This sequence comes from Pseudonocardia sp., assembly GCA_030451825.1. Lineage (GTDB taxonomy): Bacteria > Actinomycetota > Actinomycetes > Mycobacteriales > Pseudonocardiaceae > Pseudonocardia. The sequence goes on from JAKDNL010000600.1 coordinate 3,606, forward strand.
GTCGACACCGAGGCTGTCTCCGTGACCGGGCCGCCGCAGATCGTCGTGCACCCGGCCGGGGGCAACCCGGCCGCGGTCACCTCGCTGCCCGGCGCCGGATCCGCGCTGAGCTCGGTGGGCGGGCTCTCCGGGCTCGGCGCGCAGCCGGGCCAGGCCGCCCGGTTCGTCTCCGAGCCGCTGCCCGCCGCGACCCAGATCGCCGGCGCCCCACGCGTCCAGGTGGAGGTGTCCCGGATCCCAGGCCAGCCCGGCGGCGCCCGCGGGGGGGCCCCCCCGCGGGGGGGGGGGGGCACCCCCCCCCCCGGGAGCG
>JAKDNL010000078.1 GCA_030451825.1 Pseudonocardia sp.
CGAACGTCTCCGACGACACCACCTCGTCGACGGGCGTGCGGCTCAGCTTCGTGGGGAACGCCTTCGCCGGGTAGCCGACGGCGACGTGCCCGGCCGTGATGAACGGGCTCGGGATCTCCAGCAGCTCCCGCACGGCGGGCTCCTGCCGGCACAGCAGCGTCGTCACCGCGGAGCCGACGCCGCGGGCACGCAGCGCGAGGCAGAAGTTCTGCATCACCGGGTAGATCGACGCGCCGCCGACGACCGAGAGCCGCCCGAGCTCGTGGTCGGTCGGGTGCAGGCCGGCGAGCTCCGCGCAGACGACGACGATCGCGGGTGCCTCGGCGAGGTGCTCGGCGAAGTGGTCGGCGTCGGCGACCGTGCTCGGCAGCGCGTTCGCCCCGACGGTGCCGCCGGTGACGGCCTCGAGGTAGGCCTTCCACATCGGCAGGTACAGGTCCGCGAGTGCGCGCTTGCGGTCGGCCGAGCGCACCACGATCCAGCGCACCGGCTGGCGGTTGCCGCCCTGGGGGCCGAACCGGGCGTCGTCGAACGCGGAGCGCAGGACCTCGTCGGGCACCGGGTCCGGCCGGAAGTACCGGCACGTCCCGGTCGTGCGCATCGCCGTGGCCAGGTCCGACGTGCCCGCCGGTGTCCCGGAAGGTGTCACTGCCGCCATCTGCCGTCTCCTCGTCGAACCGACTGCCCGCAGTCAGGTGCGGACCGGGAGCCTGTCGTCGCCGGGCTTGCCCGTCAAGAGGCGTCCGACGCAGACTCTCCTAACCGCGGTTAGGTCGAACTCAGGAGGCAGCGATGACGCGCACGTCCGGCACCGACCGCGACCGGCTGGCCGCCGCGTGCGAGCACGCGAACCTGCCCTCGCTCGTGCCGGTGCTCGTGCAGCTCACCGGAGACCGCCGCTGGCTGGCGGAGCCCTACCGTCCCACCCGCAGCCGCGGCATGGAGGACAACGACGGTGGCGGCTTCACCCCCGAGGTGGCCGTCGAGATCCGCGAGGCGGTCTGCGACGCCGTGCTGGCCGGCCGCCCACCGGCGCTGCCGGCTCCCACCGGGGACGCGCTCGTCGAGCTGATGAGCCTCGCCGTCGGCGAGCCGGTCCCGCCCGAGTACGGCGAGATGGCCGCGCGGGATATGGGCTTCGTCGACGAGCCGGTGCGCGCGGTCGCCCCCGGCGACGGGCCGTCGGTGATCGTGATCGGGGCCGGGGTCTCCGGGATGCTGGCCGCGATCGAGCTGGAACGGGCCGGCATCGCCCACGTCGTGCTGGAGAAGAACGACGACGTCGGCGGCACCTGGCTGGAGAACGCCTACCCCGGCGCCGGCGTGGACACCCCCAGTTACCTGTACTCGTACTCGTTCGCCCCGCGCGCCTGGTCGACGCACTTCGGCAAGCGCGACGAGGTCATCGGCTACCTGCGCGACGTCGCCGACGAGTACACCCTGCGGTCGCGGATCCGGTTCGGTACCGAGGTCACCACGTGCGTCTACGACGAGAACGCGCAGCACTGGACGGTGCGCACCACGGGCGGGGACACGCTCGTCGCGGACGTCGTGATCACCGCGACCGGGCAGCTCAACCGGCCGAAGGTCCCGGCGATCCCCGGGCTGGACACCTTCGTCGGGCCGATCTTCCACACCGCGCACTGGCCGCGGGACCTGGACCTGACCGGCAAGCGGGTCGCGGTCGTCGGCAGCGGGGCCAGCGCGATGCAGGTCGTGCCCGCGATCGTCGACGGCGTCGCGCACCTGACGGTGTTCCAGCGCTCCCCGCAGTGGGCGGCGCCGAACGACGTCTACTTCTCCCCCGTCTCCTCCGGCGTGCACCACCTGATGGAGCACGTGCCGTTCTACCGGCACTGGTACCGCACCCGGCTGAGCTGGAACACCGGCGACCGCGTGCACCCGGCGTTGCAGGTGGATCCGGGGTGGGAACACCCGCAACGGTCGGTCAACGCGGTCAACGACGGGCACCGGCGCGTGTTCACCCGCTACCTGACCTCCGAGCTGGAGGGTCGCCCGGATCTGGTGGCCAAGGCGCTGCCGGACTATCCACCGTTCGGCAAGCGGATGCTGCTGGACAACGGCTGGTTCGCCGCGCTGCGCCGGCGCAACGTCGACCTGGTGCCCTCCGCGGTCGCCGCGATCACCCCGCGCGGGCTGCGCGGCGCCGACGGCACCGAGGTCGAGGCGGACGTGATCGTGCTGGCCACCGGTTTCCACACGCACAAGGTGCTGCACCCGATGGACGTGCACGGCCGCGACGGGCGCACCACCGCCCAGGTCTGGGGCGACGACGACGCCACCGCACACCTCGGCATCGCCACCGCCGGGTTCCCGAACCTGTTCCTGACCTGCGGCCCGGGCACCGTCCTCGGGCACGGCGGCTCCTACATCACGATCGCCGAGTGCCAGGTCCGCTACATCGTCGACCTGCTGGTGCAGATGTCGCAGCGCGGGATAGGCGCGGCCGAGGTGCGGGAGGAGACCGAGGCCGACTACGTCGCGCGCCACGACGACGCGCACGAGCGGATGATCTGGACCCACCCCGGGATGGGCAACTGGTACCGCAACGACGCCGGTCGCGTCGTGTCCGCGCTGCCGTGGCGGATCGTGGACTATTGGGAGATGACCCGCGAGGCCGACCTGGGCGACTTCGACACCGAGCCGTCGACGCGCCGGAGCGTCCCCGCCGCTACCCGACGCCGGGGGTGATCGACGTCCTGCCGGCCGCGAACCACGGGGCTCAGTACTTCCGGTTGGCCAGCACCGGCACCGCCCGGCGGGCGGCCTCCACCTCCTGCGGGTCGACGTCGACGACGAGGCGGCCCGGCTGCGCCTCCAGCCCGGCGACGCGGGCCCCCAGCGGCCCGGCCAGCATGCTGTGCCCGACGCCGGTGGGCGCGCCGCGGGACTCGCGACCCACCGTCTCCGGGTCGGCCTGGTCGCAGGCCGCGACGAACCCGGTCGTGTCCAGGGCGCGGGCCCGGACCAGCAGGTCCCACTGCTCGATCTTGCCCGGCCCGGCGCCCCACGACGCCGGCACCACGACGACCTGCGCCCCGCGGTCGCCGAGCACCTGGAACAGACCCGCGAAGCGCAGGTCGTAGCAGGTGGCCAGGCCGACGGTGAGGCCGTCGACGTCGATCGTCACCGGCTCCGATCCGGGCGCGACGGTGTCGGACTCGGCGAACCCGAACGCGTCGTAGAGGTGGATCTTGTCGTAGGACGTCTCGACGCCGCCGCCGGTGGCCAGCAGCGTGTTGTGCACCCGGCCGTCGCCGGCCGGGGTGAACATCCCGGCGACGACGGTGACCCCGGCCTGCCCGGCGATCTCGCGGACCCGGCCCGCCCACGGCCCGTCGAGGGGCTCGGCGATCGAGCCCAGCGGGACCCCGAAGCAGCGCTGGGTGGCTTCCGGGAACACGACGATCCGCGCGCCGTCGGCCGCCGCAGCGGTTACCTGCTCGGCGATCTGCCCGAGGTTGTCCTCCGGCTCCGGGGTCGAGACGATCTGGGCCAGGGCGATGCGCACCGGGCGTCCTCCATGTCATAGCGGTCGGGTCGTAGCGGTCGGGTCGTAGCCGTGCCGTCGGGACCGACGCTCCTGTATTCGTACGGTATGCCATCGGTACGCGAGTCCGGCCGGGATCGCGCCCTGCACTACCTGCGCGAGACCGAGCACCACGCGAGAGCTGCTTTCGTCCAGTTCCGCTGGACGAGCGGAGTTCTCGTCCAGGTTGTGGGGGGATGCGCGGGGGCATTCCTTCGGGGAGCTGTGGGCGGCATCATCGGCTCATGAGCGACGCCGCCCCGCCCCCGACCGGGACCGTCCTGCGAGCGGCCGGTTCGCCCGAGGGCACCGGCATCGGTGGGTTCCGGGCGTGGCTGGCCGCGGAGCGGGGCACGACGTTCGGCTCCTACGACGAGCTGTGGCGCTGGTCGGTCGCCGAGCCGGAGACGTTCTGGACCTCGATCTGGGATCACTTCGGCGTGCGCGGCGACTACGAGCGGGTGTTCGGCTCGACCGCGATGCCGGGCGCGCAGTGGTTCCCGGGCGCGACGCTGAACTACGCCGAGCACATGCTCGGCGACCTCGACGTCCCGCCCGCCGACGCCGACCGGGTCGCGATCATCGCCCGCTCGCAGACCCGTGAACCGGTGGAGCTGACGTTCGGCGAGCTGCGCGAGCAGGTCGGGGCGGCCCGTGCCGGGCTGGTCCGGCTCGGTGTCGGGCGCGGCGACCGGGTCGTGGCCTACCTGCCGCACGTCCCGGAGGCGATCGTGGTGTTCCTGGCCGCGGCGAGCCTGGGCGCGGTGTGGGCCGCCTGCGCGCCGGAGTTCGGCGCGCGCAGCGTGGTGGACCGGCTGGGTCAGATCGAGCCGTCGGTGCTGGTCGCGGTCGCGTCCTACCGCTACGGCGACAAGGTCGTGGACCAGCGCGAGGAGCTCGCGACGATCCGGGCGGGCCTGCCGAGCGTGGGTCACGTCGTCGCGCTGGACTACGGCGACCATCCGGTCACCGACGCCGTGCCGGACGCCGTCGCCTGGGCCGAGCTGCTCGCCGAACCCGGCCCGCCGGAATGTGACGCAGTCCCGTTCGAGCACCCCCTCTACGTGCTGTTCTCCTCCGGTACGACCGGGCTCCCCAAGGCGATCGTGCACGGCCACGGCGGGATCCTGCTCGAGCACCTGCGCCTGCACGGGCTGCACCTGGACTCCCGTCCCGGCGACCGCGTCCTGTGGTTCACCACCACCGCCTGGGCGATGTGGAACATCACGATCTCCGCGCTGTTGCGCGGATCGACCCTGGTGCTGCTCGACGGCAACCCGCTCTGGCCGGACCTGGACGCGCAGTGGGCCCTCGGCGCTGAGACCGGGGCGACGCTGATGGGCGTGAGCCCGGGCTACCTGATGGCCTGCCGCAAGGCCGGTGTGGTGCCGCCCCGCTGGCCGGCGCTGCGCCAGATCGGGACGACCGGTGCCCCGCTGCCGGCCGAGGGCTTCGACTGGGTCTACGAGCACCTGGGACCCGACGTCCTGCTCAACCCGATCAGCGGCGGCACGGACGTGTGCAGCGCGTTCGTCGGCGGCGGGCCGTGGCAGCCGGTCTACCGCGGCGAGATGTCCGGTCCCTGCCTCGGGCTCGACGTGGCCGCGTTCGACGAGGCGGGCGACCCCGTCGTCGGGCAGCTGGGCGAGCTGGTGGTGCGGGCGCCGATGCCCTCGATGCCGGTGGGGTTCTGGAACGACTTGGACGGCTCCCGCTACCGCGGGGCCTACTTCGACGTCTACCCGGGGATCTGGCGCCACGGCGATTGGGTGGAGTTCACCGAACGCGGCAGCTGTGTGATCACCGGCCGCTCGGACGCGACGCTGAACCGCGGCGGGGTCCGGCTGGGCACCGCCGAGTTCTACGCCGTCGTCGAGGACGTTGACGAGGTGGCGGACAGCCTGGTCGTGCACCTGGAGGACGACGCGGGAGGGCCCGGCGAGCTGCTGCTGTTCGTCGCGCTGACGCCGGGTTCCGAGCTCGACGACGACCTGCGCTCCCGGATCGCCGGACGCCTGCGCCGTGAGCTGTCCCCGCGTCACGTCCCGGACCTGGTCGCCACGGTCCCCGCGGTGCCGCGCACGCTGACCGGCAAGAAGCTGGAGAAGCCGGTCAAGCAGGTGCTGCAGGGGCGCCCGGCCGGCGAGGTGATCAGCGCGGACGCGGTGACCGGGGCCGACGCGGTCGGAGCGTTCGTGGACGCGGTCCGCGACGGCCGCTCCGCCGGGCCGGCCTGACCAGGCGACCGACCCGCTCCGTGCACCGGGAGGGTCGCCGGTGCGGTCCGACGAAAGTCGGTACCGCGGCCGACGTCCGCCGGGCGGGTCCCCGACCTCGTCCCGCAGAGATCACCGGGCCGCCCGCGCTGTACTGGGCCGGTCCGACGAGTTGGGGGAGATCATGACGACGACCATCGAGACCGCTTCGCGCGCCGCTGCGAGCCCGGTGCCGCGCTTCGCCCGGCTGCCCGTGCTCTCGATCGCCGGCGTGGTCGGGGTCGCGCACCTGGTGGCGGCCGGCCTCGGCGGCGGCTACTGGTTCGACGAGCTGCTGATGCTCGTCATCGGCCGCGACCACCTGGACTGGGGCTCGGCCGATCAGCCCCCGGTGGCGCCGCTGCTGGCGGCGCTGATGGACGCGATCGCCCCCGGGTCGATCCTGGCCCTGCGGGTCCCGGCGGTGCTGGCCACCGTCGCGGCCGTCGTCGTCGCCTCGTTGATCGCCCGCGAGCTCGGCGGGGACCGGCGCGCCCAGGTGCTGACCGCGGGCGCCCAGGCCACCACGCTCTGGATCACCCTGAGCGGGCACTGGCTCACGCCCTACACGCTCGAACCGGTGCAGTGGCTGCTGCTGTTCTGGTTGCTCGTGCGCTGGGTCCGGGTCCGCGACGACCGGCTGCTGCTCGTGCTCGGCGTGGTCGTCGGGATCGCCGCCGAGACGAAGTTCCAGGTGCTGGCGCTGTGCGTGGTGCTGGCCCTGAGCGTGCTCGTGTCGGGCCCGCGGGACCTGCTGCGACGGCCGATGCTCTGGGCCGGCGTCGGTATCGCCGCGCTGCTGGCTGCGCCGACGTTGATCTGGCAGGCCGTACACGGCTGGCCGCAGCTGCAGATGGGCCCGATCGTCGTCGCGGAGGCCGAGTCGCTCTACGGCGGCCGCTGGGGCGTCGCCGTCTTGATGCTCGTCTGCGCCGGGGTCGCCGGCCTCGTGCTCTCGCTCTACGGCGTCGCACGCCTGCTGACGGCCACGGAGCTGCGGCCCTACCGGTTCCTCGGGATCGCCGCGGTGGTGATGTTCGTGTTCTTCGTGGTCGCCGTCGGGCGGCCGTACTACCTCAACGGGCTGTACGGGCTGCTGGCCGCGGCCGGGGCGCTGGGCCTGCAGCGCCGCCGGGAGGCGGGCCGCCGGCGCTGGAGCTGGACGGCGTGGCCGGTGTACGCGGTCAGTGCCGTGCTGGCCGGCAGCGCGCTGTGGATCTCACCGTCACTGGTCTCCGCCGCCGTGCCGGAACAGATCACGCAGGACACCGCGGCGGCGTACCGCGCGCTCCCGCCCGAGCAGCGGGACCGGACAGCCGTGTTCGGCCGGTCCTACATCTACGCCGCCTACCTCGACCAGTACGGCGCGCAGTCCGGCCTCCCGGCGGCCTACAGCCCCAACCGCAGCTACGGCTACTTCCCGCCGCCGCCCGAGAACGTCGACTCGGTGCTGTCGATCGGGAGCGACGGCGACGATCTGCGGCCGTTCTTCACCGACGTCCGGAAGGTCGGCGATGTCGGCACCGACGCCGGGACGTGGCTGGCCACCGGCCGGACCGGCCCGTGGTCGGAGATCTGGCCGCGGATGCGGACCCTGTCCGTTCAGTAGGTGCGACCGGCGAAGGGTGGTCCAGCGGCTCGAGAGACAACCCGAGGGTGAGCACGGCGGGCGCCTGCCACATCCCCGGTCCGGCTGGGCGGTCGTCCGGATGGGCGCGACTTCGCCGAGGAAAGCCCCGCCACCGGCGCTTTCCATGGTGAGGGGCACGTGATGTCCCCGGATCGATCCACACCCGCGGCGTGCGAACGAGGTGTGGGCTCGCATTCGCTCCCCGTGCGGTGGTCACCGTGTCGAGGCGGCGGGTGCCGCGTCCGTCGGCCCGCTCGCGGGTGTCTCACTTGCCGGTCGGTCCACGTAGTGCCCGGCGGCGCCCGCGCGCGCGGGGCGACCCCCGCGCCTCGGGGGTGTGCTCAGCGCCCGACGGCGGCGACCAGCTCGCGCAGGTCCTCCTGCAGCGTGGCCAGCGCGGGGCCGCAGATCTGCGGGTCCCCGGCCGGGCCGGAGTTGGCCGCGCTCACGCACCCGCTGGAGACGAAGCGGCCGATACCGGCCTGAACGGTGTCGGCCGCCTGCGTGGCGTTCGGCGCCTGCTCCCGGACCGCCGGCAGGGAGGCCTGCACCTCACTCACGAACCGCCCGCACGTCGGGTAGATCGTGGCCGGGTCGTCGAGCGCGCACTCGTCCTGTGCGATCGACGCCAGCTTCGTGCGCGTGTCGTCCAGGGTCGCGGTGGGCACCACACCGGGCGGGAACGTCGGCGTCGGCGGCCCGGAGACCTGGACGGCGTCGCTGCCGCCGCAGCCCGCGACCATCAGTGCCGCAGCCAGGGTCGTCAGTCCGAGCGTGACTTTCCGAAGACCCGAGTACACGCCGACGACTGTAGAGCGACCGGCACATGATGCGCTGGTGGGGGCCGGTGACCGGTCCGCCCACCTCGGATCGGCCCGGCCGACGGTGGCGACCACGAGCAGGCCCCCTCGAAGCGACGGGCGCAACGGACGGCTCGCTCGGGGCAGCACCGTCCCACCCCTACAACCCCGCCACCGGCACTTTCCATGGTCAACGGGACCCCAGGGCTCACAAAGCCGCGTTCGACAGCCCTGGTGTCCCGTTGACCATGATGAGGGGTACGTGATGCCCCCGGATCGATCCACACCTGCGGAATGCGAACGACCTGGCGGGGGCGGGCAGGCACGCGGCGCAGTACGGTCGCCCGGTGCCCGAGGGAGACACCGTGTACCTCGCCGGCAAGCGGATGCACGCCGCGCTGGCCGGGCGCCGTCTGCTGCGCGGGGAGCTGCGCCACCCCCGGCTCGTGCAGCACGACCTGGCCGGGCTGACCGTCACCGGTGTCGTGCCGGTCGGTAAGCACCTGTTCACCCGCTTCGACGACGGCCGCAGCCTGCACAGCCACTTCCGGATGGATGGGGCCTGGCACCTCTACCGGCCCGGAACCCGCTGGCGCCGCGCCGCGCACGAGGCCCGAGCGGTGTTGGAGACCGACGAGCGGGTGGCCGTCGGGTTCGCCCTGCACGACCTGGAGCTGCTACCCACCGCCGAGGAGGACCGCCTCGTCGGGCACCTGGGCCCGGACCTGCTCGACCCGGGCTGGGACGACGCGCACGCCGCCGAGGCCCTGCGCCGGCTCACCGCGCGCGGCGCCCACGAGATCGGCCTGGCCCTGCTGGAGCAGCGGGTGATGGCCGGGGTCGGCAACCTCTACCGCACCGAGGTCTGCTTCCTGTCCGGGGTGACACCGTGGGTCCTCGTCCGCGACACGCCGGACCCGGCCGGTGTGATCGCGCGGTGCCGCACGCTGCTGCTCGCCAACGCCGACCGCCCGGAGCAGACCACGACCGGATCGCTGCGCGCCGGCGAGGCGCACTGGGTGTTCGAGCGCGCGGGGCGTCCCTGCCGTCGCTGCGGAACCCGGATCCGCACCGCGGAGCAGGGCCTGGCCCCCTACGCTCGCGTCACCTACTGGTGCCCGCGCTGCCAGGCCGGCCCGGCCCCGCGCCCGCACCACCCCGCCGGGCGCCCCTGATCCGGGCAGACACACCCTGCCACGTGCGCCCGGCACCGCACCGCGCGCCCAGCGTGCCGACGCAACCGCGGCCGCAAGCGCATCCCGACGGGCAGCGCGCGGGACGACGGCGGGCGCGCGTTCGCGAGGCCGACGCGACGGAGCCGCGCCCGGGATCGGGCGCGGCTCCGTGGTGTGACGGTTGGGGCGGCAGGTCAGGCGGTACCGGTCTGCCCCTGCTGCGGGTTCGTCTGCGGCGACGCGGGCACCTGCTGCGTGGGCTGCTCGGCGGACTGTCCCGGACCGACGGCCGGGGTGGTCTGGCCCTGCCCGACCTGACCCGCGACCGGACGGCCCTCCATCGAGGCGCGGATCTGGTCGAGGCGGCTGGAGCCTGCCATGTCCGTGGTCGCCTGCTGGACCTCGAGCATCCGGCCCTGGACCGAGTTCTGGGCCAGGTCCGCGGAGCCGAGCGCGTTCGCGTAACGCTTCTCGATCTTGTCCCGGACCTCGTCCAGGGACGGCGCGTTGCCCGGCGCGGACAGCTCGCTCATGCTCTGCAGCGACTTCGCCGCCTGCTCCTGCATCTTGGCCTGCTCCAGCTGGCTGAGCAGCTTCGTCCGCTCGCCGATCTTCTGCTGGAGCATCATCGAGTTCCGCTCGACCGCCTTCTTCGCCTGCTCGGCCGCGCCGATCGACTGGTCGTGCAGCGTCTTGAGGTCCTCGACGTTCTGCTCGGCGGTGACCAGCTGCGTCGCCGTGGCCTGCGCGGCCTGCTCGTACTGCTGCGCCTTGTTCTCGTCACCCTGGGCGCGGGCCTGGTCCGCGAGCACCAGCGCCTGACGCGCCGAGGCCTGGAGCTTCTCGATCTCCCCAAGCTGCCGGTTCAGCTTCATCTCCAGCTGGCGCTGGTTGCCGATGACGGCCGCCGCCTGCTGGGAGAGCTGCTGGTGCTGACGCTGCGCATCCTCGATGGCCTGCTGGATCTGAACCTTCGGGTCCGCGTGCTCGTCCACCTTCGACGAGAACAGGGCCATCAGGTAGCTCCAGGCCTTCGTGAGTCCGTTGGCCATCTGCTCCGCCTACCTCCGCGTGCGACATCGCTGGACAGCGTTCCCGATCGAGGACCCGCTGTTCGGGCTACGCCGATTCGGCCGACCCCGCGTTCCCCCCGCGGTCGCCGCACACCGTTTCGGCCACACCCATCCTGTCACCGGGTCGTGCGCCGGTGCCAGTGAGACCCGACAATATCGTCGCAGCCTGGCCCGTGTGTCGCGGGGGGCGGCGCGATCAGGCTGCACACACGCTCGCGACCGGGGCGTCCGTCGTACCCATCGCCGGCGCCCCGCCGGGGCGCCCGGCCAGGCGCAGCTCGGCGTGCCGCTGCCCGATCGGGACCAGCACCTCGTCGGTACGCGAGGCGAAGCCGACCGGGCCGGCCAGCTCCAGGGCCATCTCCGCGGCCGCCTCGGACAGCAGCTCGGGCACCGTGACGTCGAGGGCCTCACAGATCGAGGCGAGCAGCTCGCTGGAGGGCTCCTTGCGACCGCGTTCGACCTCGGAGAGGTAGCCGAGACTCACCCGCGCCGCCCGCGAGATGTCGCGCAGTGTCCGCCGGCGTGCGGTGCGCACCCGTCGCAGACCACTGCCGATCGCTTCCCGCAGCAGCATGTGCCCTCCTGGAGTCCGTGCTCCGGGATGGATCCGGACCCATGCCCGACACCACTCCCCCGGTGAATCCACCGTACCGACTCGGCCCCGGTTCCGTCCCGGCCGACACCGCCGGGCGCGTCCGCCCACGGCGAACACCGGCACCCCGCCCGGGACGGCGGCACGTCCTCAGCGCCGGGCGCCCCGTGCGCGCAGTGCCTGCACCACGTAGTCGACGCCGGTCGCCACGGTCAGTACCAGGGCGATCGCCAGCACCACCCACTGGATCACGAACATCAGCGGCGCGACCGAGGGCAGCAGCATCGGCAACGGCAACAGGATCAGCCCGATCGCCAGCGTCTGCGCGGCCGTCTTGACCTTGCCCCCACGGCTGGCCGGGATCACCCCGTGCCGCAGCACGACCAGCCGCAGCACGGTCACCCCGATCTCGCGACCCATGATCACGATGGTGATCCACCAGGGCACCAGGCCCAGCACCGAGAGCCCGATCAGCGCGGCGCCGGTCAGGGCCTTGTCCGCGATCGGGTCGGCGAGCGCGCCGAACCAGGTGACCAGGCCCCGGCGACGGGCCAGCTGCCCGTCGAGACGGTCGGTGAACGCGGCCACGGCGAACACCAGGAACGCGGCCAGGCGCCAGTCCACCTCGCGCCCGCCCGCGGTGAACAGCACCACCACGAACACCGGGACCAGCAGGATCCGGACGCACGTCAGGACGTTGGCGATGTTCAGCAGCGGCGGCGCCCCCGTCGCCGGCACGGTCGAGCCGTCGGCCCGACCCGCCGGCACTTCGCTCATGGCTCCCCCGCCCGACGGAGTGCGCCGTCGCGACTCACCCGGCCACCGCCGCGGCGACCGGCTCGCCGACCCCGCGGGGCAACACCTCGACGGCCTCGACCAGGAGGTCCACACCCTCGGAGTCCACGACGCGCGCCCGCACCAGATCACCGACCGCCAGCTCGTCGAGCGGCGGAGCGCCGGCGGAACGAGCATCGGCACCGTCGGGCCCGTCGCCCTCGACGAACACGCACTCGCCGTCGGCGTCGGGGCCCTGGTGCGCGGCGCGGCCGGAGCAGTCGTCCTCGTCGGTCGCCGGGGTCTCCACCAGCACGACCACCTCGGTGCCGACCCGTTCCTCGGCCCGCTGGGTCATCAGTTCATCGGCCAGCTCGGAGATCCGCGAGACCCGCGCCGCGACGACCTCGGCGGGCAGCTTGCCCTCGTAGCCCTCGGCCTCGGTGCCGTCCTCGTCGGAGTAGCCGAACACCCCGATCGCGTCCAGACGGGCGCCGGTGAGGAACGCCTCCAGCTCGGCGACGTCGTCCTCGGTCTCACCCGGGAACCCGACGATCACGTTGCTGCGGATACCGGCCTCGGGGGCCAGCTCGCGGATCCGGGCGCACAGGTCCAGGAAGTCGGTGCGCGAGCCGAACCGGCGCATCCGGCGCAGCACCGTGGCGCTGGCATGCTGGAACGACAGGTCGAAGTACGGCGCGATGCCGGGCGTGCCGGCGATCGCGGCCAGCAGGTCCGGGCGCATCTCGGCCGGCTGCAGGTAGCTGACCCGCACCCGTTCGACGCCCTCGGTCGCGCCCAGGCGAGGCAGCAGGTCGACCAGCGCGCGCGTGCCGCCGGGCAGGTCCTTGCCATACGACGTCGAGTTCTCGCTGACCAGCACGAGCTCGGCCGCGCCCTGCGAGGCCAGCCACGCCGCCTCGCCGAGCACGTCGGCGGGCGCGCGGGAGACGAAGCTGCCGCGGAACGAGGGGATCGCGCAGAACGTGCAGCGCCGGTCGCAGCCGGACGCGAGCTTGAGCGAGGCGACCGGCCCGTCGTCCAGGCGACGGCGGCCGGCACCGACCGCACCCAGGTCCGGCACCCAGTCGTGACCGGGGACCGAGACGTCGGCGGTGGCCGCCGGGCGCTGCACCGGGGAGATCGGCAGCAGGGTGCGCCGGTCCACCGGGTCGTGTGGGGCGGGGGCGTGCCCGCCGAGGACGTCGCCGAGGCGTGCGGCGAGCTCCGGGTAGTCGTCGAATCCGAGCACGGCGTCCGCCTCGGGCAGGTCCTTGGCCAGCTCGGCGCCGTAGCGCTCGGCCAGGCAGCCCACTGCGACGACCTTCGCGCCGGCCGGGCGGGCCACGTCGGAGGCGGCGAGCACGGTGTCGATCGAATCCTTCTTGGCCTGCTCGACGAAACCGCAGGTGTTGACCACGATCACGTCCGGCGAGCCGGACTCCGCGTCAACCAGCTCCCAGCCGCTGCCGGACAGCCGTCCGGCCAGCTCCTCGGAGTCGACCTCGTTGCGCGCGCAACCCAGGGTGAGCAGGGCCGCGCGCCGGGGCGAGCCGTCGGTAGCAGGAGTGGACACGGCCACAGGGTAGACGCCGACCGCGGCCCGTGAGAGCACCCGTCTATTCTCGGCGGTCGTGCCAGCTGCTGGACCCGCGGTCACCGTCCGCCGCGCCCGTACCCCCGACGTCCGCGCGATCCGCGGCCTGGTCGACGCCTACGCCGGCCGGGTGCTGCTGGCCAAGGAGACCGTCACCCTCTACGAGGCGGTGCCGGAGTTCCTCGTCGCCGAGCTCGACGGGCGGGTCGTCGGCTGCGGCGCGCTGCACGTGCTCTGGGAGGACCTCGGCGAGATCCGCACGGTCGCGGTGTCCCCGTCGGTCGTCGGGCACGGGGTCGGGCACGCGATCTGCGACGCGCTCATCGCCGGTGCCCGCGACCTCGGCCTTTCCCGGCTGTTCGTGCTGACGTTCGAGAAGCAGTTCTTCGCCCGGCACGGTTTCGCCGAGATCGACGGCACCCCGGTCTCGTCCGACGTGTTCGCGGCCATGCTGCGCTCCTACGACGCCGGGGTCGCGGAGTTCCTGGACCTGGCCCACGTCAAGCCGAACACCCTGGGCAACGTCCGCATGCTCCTGCGCCTATAACCCCCGTGCGCGGATATCACTGCCAGGACGACGATATCCACGCACGACCTGGTCGGGGCCGGCACAGGGGCCTCTCATGGAGCTTCCGTTCCCGCCACGACACGAAAGCTCCATGAGTGGGGCGGGCGGGGCCGATATCGTGGCTGGTATGGACCGGTTGGGGCCGGATCGGGCGATCCCGGGCATCGACGTCGACGGCGCGCACAAGTGGCGCCCGTCGGCCCCGCTGCGCGAGCACGTCACCGACATCTGGGCCTGGCGCTCGAGCGCGACCGTGCCCGGCACCCATCAGGGCGTGCCCGGCGGGCACCTGACCGTCGTGCTGTGCCTCGACGGCGACATGGAACTGCTCCGCGCCCCGGACCCGGCGCGCTCCCCCGGCCGCTATGTCAGCTCGGTGGCCGGGCTGCACGCCTCCCCCGCCGTGATCGCCACCGGTCCGCCCCAGGCCGGGATGCAGCTGCGGCTGACCTGGCGCGGAGCGCGCGAGCTGCTCGGGCTCCCGGCCGGCGAGCTCAGCGGCGACGTGGTGGATCTCGGCCTACTGCTGCCCGGGTTCGGGTCGGTGCTCGACCGGGTGCGCGAGGCGCCGACCTGGCCGACCCGTTTCGCGCTGCTCGACCGCGAACTGTGCCGGGTGATCGATCGCCGGGACCGGGCCGGCGAGCCCGCGCGCGAGGTGGTGCGGGCCTGGGACGTGCTGCTGCGAACCGGAGGCACCGCCCGGATCGACGAGCTGGCCGGCGAGGTCGGGTGGAGCAGGCGGCACCTGGGCGAGCGGTTCCGCGCCGAGACCGGCCTGGGCACCAAGACCGCGGCCCGCCTGATCCGCTTCGAACGGGCCTGCGACCTGCTGCGTTCGCCCGCCCGCCCCGGGCTGGCCGACGTCGCCGCGGTCTGCGGCTACGCCGACCAGCCGCACCTGGCCCGCGACTTCCGCGACCTGGCCGGGCTCACCGCCACCGGGTGGCTGGCCGAGCGCCCGGCCTGATCCTCGCCTACGACAGGTCATTGCCCATCCACTGCGCGATATAGTATTTTTGCTACATGGCGAAGCAAGAACGCAAGCGGGACGAGCCCGACTTGCACAACCGGCTCGCGGCGCTGCGCGCCGAACGGGGCCTGAGCCGCCAGCAGCTCGCCGACGCCGTCGGCGTGCACTACCAGACCGTGGGCTATCTGGAACGCGGTGAGTACAGCCCGAGCCTCACGCTCGCGCTGCGGATCGCGGAGGTGTTCGGGCTGCCGGTCGAAGCCGTGTTCGCCCTGACGCCCTTCCGGTCGCTGTCCGAGCAGGTCTATGGAACGAGGGGGACGACATGAACGACGCACAGGCACCCGCATCACCTGCCCCGACCCGCGCGGAACGCAGGGCGGCCCGGCTGAACGATCCGCGCCTGGACCGGTTCCGCTCGACGACGGCGCGACGACGTCTGGTGGTCGTGATGGCCGCGCTGATCGCGCTGGAGGGGATCGCCCTCGCGCTGTCCGGCCTGCCCGACGACCCGGTCCTCGCTCTGGTCTGCGCCGGTGCGGTGGTGGCCCTGATCATCGGGTTCGTGTTCTGCCTGGGCGCCGTGAAGGCGTCCACCCGGGGCGTCGAGGAGCTCGGGCCCGACCAGCTCGACGAGCGGCAGATGCAGGTGCGCGGTGTCATCTACGCGCAGTCCTACAAGATCGGATCAGGCCTGGTGACCGCGCTGCTGGCCGCGATCGTGCTGTGGTCGATGCTCGTGGGCACGAAGCCGCCGTCGACGGTGGTGATCGCGATCCTGGTGGTGAGCTTCCACCTCACGATCGTGCTGCCGACGCTGGTCGCCGCCTGGCACGAACGCGTCTGAGCTCCGACGAGCGGGGCCGGTTGCGGGCACGCGGCCGGCCCCGCTCCGTTTCGTCCAAGACCGAGGTCGTGCGAACCCCCACGCTGGTGCGATGAGCGATGTTCCCAGCATCTGGCCCGCCCTGACCTGCACCGATCCCCGAGCGATGATCACGTTCCTGACAACTGCATTCGGTCTGTCCGAGCGCGTCGTCTACGGCGACGGCGCCGTCGTGCACCACGCCGAGCTGACCTACACCGGGCCCAACGGCCAGACCGGCGGGATCATGCTCGGCCCGGCCGAGACGGACTGCGGACGTGCACCCGGCACGTCGTCGATCCACGTCGTCGTCGACGACCCGGACGCCCGGTTCGCCACCGCGAGGGCCGCCGGCGCCACCGTCGTCCGCGCGCTGGAGGACACCGACTACGGGAGCCGGCAGTTCGTCGTCACCGACCCCGAGGGCAACCTGTGGAGCTTCGGTACCTGGTACGAGTGATATCACTTCGGTGATTCACTGCAGGGGTGTTCCGCATTGTGCTGCACGCCCCCGAGATCCCGCCGAACACCGGCAACGTCATCCGGCTGGCCGCCAACACCGGCGTCGAGCTGCACCTGGTCCGCCCGCTCGGGTTCACCTTGGAGACCCCGCAGCTGCGCAGGGCCGGCCTGGACTACCACGACCTGGCCGACGTCCGGATCCACGAGAGCACCGACGCGATGTGGGAGCACCTGGCCGGTCTGGCGGTGACGCCGTCGGTGTACGCGTTCACCACGTCGGCGACGCGGCTCTACACCGACGTCGCCTACGCCCCCGGAGACGTGCTGATGTTCGGCTCCGAGTCGGTCGGCCTGCCGGAGGCGGTGCTCGCCGCGGACACCGTCACCGACCGGATCCGGCTGCCGATGCTGGCGACGTCGCGGTCACTGAACCTGGCGAACTCGGCCGCCGTCGCGACGTTCGAGGCGTGGCGCCAGCACGGGTTCACCGACCCGGGCCGGCAACCCGGATCGGGGACGGCAGGAGGCGGAGCCGACGGGGTGGGACAACTCAGTCCTGACGCATCGCCTGCACGTCGAGCGTGATCTCGATCGTCGAGCCGACGACGGGCAGGCCCTTGGCGATCGTCTGCTGCCAGTTGAGCGTGAAGTGCTCGCGGTGCAGCTGGGTGGACGCGACCGCACCGATCCGGTCGCCGTTCCACTCCGCCTGCCCCAGGAACGTCGTGTCCAGGGAGACGTCGCTGGTCAGGCCGTGCAGCGTGAGGTCGCCGTCGATCGTCCACCGGTTCCCGCCGTGCGCGACGAAACGCATGCTGGAGAAGCGCAGCTCGGGGAAACGCGCGACGTCGAGGAAGTCCGGCGAGCGCAGGTGCGTGTCCCGGGCCTCGACGTTGGTGTCCACACTCGCCGCCTCGATCACGACGTCCACCGAGGACTCCTCGAACGGCCTGGTGATCCGGATCTGGCCGGAGAACCGGTTGAACCGGCCGTAGACCTTGGACATCCCGATGTGACGGGCGGTGAACCGGACCGACGAGTGGTCCGGGTCGATGGTGTATGTCCCCGGTTGCGGCGGGCGCAGCTCCGGGTCCTCGACCAGGCTCACCGTGCCCATGTCGGCGTGCGATCCCCAGTGGACCTCGACGCCGTCGGTGACCGGCGCGAACCCACCCGACTCGACCCGCACCCGGTAGCGGCCCGGCATCAACGCCGCGGCGAACCGTCCGAACGGATCCGCCTCGACGTGCACCACCCGGCGGTCGGCCCCGTCCAGGACGGAGACCTCGCTGCCGGGTAGCGGAGCGCCCTGGTTGTCCCGGACCTGGCCGCTGAGCACCCCGCCGGTCAGCGGGATCGGCACCAACGCGTGCCGATCGGTGGTACCGCGACGGGGGCGATCTGCTCGCCCCTTCCTCCAGAACACCGTCTGCCGACCTCCTCGGGCCCGCTCCGGCGCGCGGGCGTGCGCGGGCCGCCGTCGTCCTCGGCCCGAACACACCCTCCCACGGCGGAGGCACTCGTCCTCACCCCTCGCGCACGGGGATCCCTCACATTTGGGATAGGGACTCCATCGGGCGCCCACGGTGGACCGACCGCGACGGCGCCGTCACTCCTCGGGCTCGACGTCGCCACCGTCGGCGGTACCACCGCCGCGGATCAGGTAGAGCGCGTTCTCCAGCTCGTCCGGCTTCACCAGCACATCGCGGGCCTTCGACCCCTCGGAGGGGCCGACGATGCGACGGGTCTCGAGCAGGTCCATCAGCCGCCCCGCCTTGGCGAAGCCGACGCGCAGCTTGCGCTGCAACATCGACGTCGACCCGAACTGCGAGGTCACGATCAGCTCCGCGGCCGCCAGCAATACGTCGAGGTCGTCGCCGATGTCGGCGTCGATCTCCTTCGCCTCGCCGGCCTTCTGCGCGGTGACGCCCTCGGTGTAGCTGGGCTCGGCCTGGTCCTTGGTGAACGCGACGACGCGTGCGATCTCGTCGTCGTCGACGAACGCGCCCTGCATGCGGACCGGCTTGCCCGCGCCCATCGGCAGGAACAGCGCGTCGCCCATGCCGATCAGCTTCTCGGCGCCGGGCTGGTCCAGGATGACGCGGCTGTCGGTCAGCGAGGACGTCGCGAACGCCAGCCGGGACGGGACGTTGGTCTTGATCAGGCCCGTGACCACGTCCACCGACGGGCGCTGGGTCGCCAGCACCAGGTGGATACCGGCCGCGCGGGCCTTCTGGGTGATCCGCACGACCGCGTCCTCGACGTC
>JAKDNL010000601.1 GCA_030451825.1 Pseudonocardia sp.
CGCCACCTGCTTGAGGGCGTCGATGTCGAGGCCGGAATCGGTTTCGTCGAGGATCGCCAGTTGCGGTTCCAGCACCGCCATCTGGAAGATTTCGTTGCGCTTCTTCTCGCCACCCGAAAATCCCTCGTTGACCGCGCGGTGCAGCAGCTCGGCGGAAATATTCATCACCTTCAAGCGCTCGCGCACCAGCTTCAGGAACTGCATGGAATCGAGTTCCTTCTCACCGCGGGTCTTGCGCTGCGCATTCAGCGCTGCCCGCAAGAAATAGGTGTTGTTGACGCCGGGAATCTCCACCGGGTACTGGAACGCCAGAAACACGCCCGTCGCCGCCCGCGCTTCCGGCGCCATCGTGAGCAGGTCCATGCCGTTGTAGCTCACCGTTCCGTCGGTAACCTCGTAACCCTCGCGGCCGACCAGGACATTGGCCAGCGTCGACTTGCCGGCGCCGTTCGGAACCAAGATTGCCTGCACCTCCCCGGCCTTCACCGCCGCCCCCCGCGCCCACCACACGCCGCCCCGGCGGCCCCCCCCCCGGCGGGGCCGTCTCGCGTCGCGGGGTCAGTCGTCGTCCTGCTCGCCGCCGCCCTGACCGTCGTCCCCGTCGTCGCCCTGGTCGCCGCCCTGCTGTTGCTGGGTGGGCGGGGGCTGGTCCTCACCACCGCCGCAGGCGCCAGCGGTGCTGAACACCAGCGCTCCGGCGGCGAGCGTTCCGACCACGGTCCGAGTCAGCGTAGTACGTCCCAT
Source organism: Pseudonocardia sp. (assembly GCA_030451825.1). Taxonomy (GTDB): domain Bacteria; phylum Actinomycetota; class Actinomycetes; order Mycobacteriales; family Pseudonocardiaceae; genus Pseudonocardia. Next base: position 745 of record JAKDNL010000601.1, read on the forward strand.
AGGTCCGATTCTGGCACGGATCGGCGCCGCGGCGCCGTCACCCGTCCAGGAACCGGCGGATCTCCTCGAGCGTCTCGTCCGGACGCTCGTCGATCAGGAAGTGCCCGGCGCCGTCCAGGGCCCGGCCCCGCACGAGCGCCGGGTCGGCGGCGTGGGGGCGCCACACGTCGAGCGGGTCGTCCTCGCCACCGCCGACCACCCCGTCGCCGCCCCAGAGCACCAGCAGCGGACAGGGGACCCGCACGCCCGCCTCCGCCGACTCCGCGTCGAGGCCCAGATCCACCGCGACGGCCGCGCGGTAGTCCTCGAGCATCGCGTGCCGGACGTCCGGGTCGGCGAAGGCCCGCTCGTAGGCCGCCAGCGCCTCCGGCGGGTGCGCGGCCAGGCCGTTCCCGCCCCAGCCCCCGAGCAGCGAGTGCAGGTAGCCGATCGGGTCGCCGGCGATCAGCCGTTCCGGCAGGTCGGCCGGCTGCAGGTAGAAGAACCAGTGGTAGTACGCGGTGGCCAGGCGGCGGTCCACGTGCGAGTACACGTAGGACGTCGGCATGATGTCGAGCACCCCGGCCCGGGTCACGACCGACGGATGGTCCAGCGTCATCCGGTGCGTCACCCGGGCCCCGCGATCGTGGCCGATCACGGCGAACTCGTCGAAGCCGAGCTCGGCCATCACCGCGACCTGGTCGGCGGCCATCGCGCGGAACGAGTAGCCGGCGTGGTCGTCACGCTCGGCGGGGCGGCCGGAGTCGCCGTAGCCGCGCAGGTCGGTGCACACCACGGTGTGCGTGCGGGCCAGCTCCGGGGCGAGGCGGTGCCACAGGACGTGGGTCTGCGGGTAGCCGTGCAGCAGCAGCACCGGCGGGCCCTCGCCGCCGCGGACGCCGTGGATCGGGACCCCGTCAGGGCCTGCGGTCAGGTCGAACGCTGTGAAGTCGTCGAACACTCCCCCGACGCTAGCGCGTCGCGTGATCAGCGGCCGGTGCCGGCTCCGTGCCGCGGGGGCGGGATCAGTGCCGGACGCGCTCGAACACCCAGTAGCGCAGCACCAGGAAACGGGCGGTGCCGCCCGCGACGCTGGCCACCGCCACCGCGATCGCCTCCTGCAGCGGCGACGACGACGGGACCAGCAGGTGCAGCACCACCAGCACGGCCGAGGTGTACCCGGCGTAGAACACGACGGTGCCGACGTCCTGGACCCACTCCCGGAGGCGGTGCGCCCGGGCCCCGCCGAACGCGAAGCGCCGGTTCGCCTCGGTGCTCACCGCCGTGGTGATCACGAGCGCGACCAGGTTCGCCGGGACGGCGTCGAACCAGGAGCGCAGGGCCAGGAACAGCCCTGCGGTCAGCGCCGTGCTGCCGCCACCGATGATCGCGTAGCGGACCAGCTGGACGAGGACGGGGTGGCGCCGACGCCACGCCGCGATCCGCTCCGTCACCGGCTCCGGTTCCCCCGGGAGGCAGTGCCCGGCGCCCGGGGTGGATGCGGCATCCAACGTGCCTCCTGGTCGGCGAGTCCCACCGGTGCTCGGCGGCTGCCGCCGCCGTCGGCCCGTGGACATTGTTCGAAGTATTACCCCATCCGGATCGCCGGCGCCGCGACCCGCACCGCGGCTGCGAGCGGGATCACTCCGTCGGACCACCTCGGACTCCGTGATCAGACCGCCGGCCATCGGCCGAGTCGTCGGGATCGCGCAGCTGGTGAGGCCCAGCAGGCGGGGCTCAGCAGGCCGGGCTCAGCACTGGAAGAAGACGGTCTCCCCGTCGCCCTGCAGGCGGATGTCGAACCGCAGCCGCCCCGGGCCGTCGGGGACCGCGAGCAGGGTGTCGCGGCGCACCGCCGGGACCGAGGCGAGCAGCGGGTCGGCGGCGTTCGCGCCGGCCTCGTCCGGGAAGTAGATCCGGGTGACGACCCGGTCGAGCAGGCCGCGGGCGAACACCGACACGGTCAGGTGCGGAGCCTCCGTCGCGCCGTCCTCCGCGGGCAGCGGGCCGGGCTTCACGGTCCGGATCTCCCACCGGCCCTGCGCGTCGGTCGCGGCCCGTCCGAAGCCGCGGAACCCGGGCACCGACGGCTCCACGGCGCCGCGCGGGTCGTCCGGGTGGTCGAACCGGCCGTCCGGGTCGGCCTGCCACGTTTCGATCATGGCGTCGACGACGATCTCGCCGGCACCGTCGCGGACGGTGCCGCCGATCAGGATCTCACCGGGCGTCGCGTGCGGAACCACGTCCGCCCCGGTCTGCCAGGTCAGCCCGAGCGACAGGAAGGGCCCGACGGTCTGCGAGGGCGTGGGCCCGAGCTGGGTGGTCATGCGTGCGGCTCCTCGAAGATGCTCTGCTCCCGGCCGCGCAGCACGATGTCGAAGCGGAAGGCCAGTGCCCAGTCCGGGCGGGTGGCGTCCAGGTCGAACGTCGACACCATCCGGTGCCGCGCGTGCTCGGGCACCGAGTTGTAGATCGGGTCCTGGGCGAACAGGGGGTCGTCCGGGAAGTACATCTGGGTCACCAGCCGCTGCGGGAACGCGTGACCGAACAGCGAGAAGTGGATGTGCGCGGGCCGCCAGGCGTTGTGGTGGTTGCCCCACGGGTAGGCGCCCGGCTTGATCGTGGTGAACGAGTAGTTGCCCTGCGCGTCGGTCAGCACCCGGCCGCCGCCGGAGAAGTTCGGGTCCAGCGGCGCCGGCCAGTTGTCGCGGGCGTGCCGGTAGCGCCCGGCGGCGTTGGCCTGCCAGACCTCGACCAGCGTGTCCGGCACCGCGCGCCCGCCGGAGTCGAGGACCCGCCCGAACACGACGATCCGCTGTCCCTGGGCCTCGCCCCCGCCCGGCTCGTTCGCGTGCTGGGTGGTCAGGTCGTGGTCGCCGGGCCCGATCGGGCCCGGCAGCAGCGGGCCGGTCACCTCGGTGAGCCGGTGCGGCAGCACGATCGGGGCCTGCGACGGGGCGCGCAGCCCGGTGCTCCGGTAGCCCCCGAAATCCAGCGGCGGGTTGGTGACGGCGGGGGCCGGCGGGTAGCCCGCGAGCCGTTGCGTGGTGGTCATCTCGCTCCGTTTCGGATGGGGCGGGGTCGGCGTCGATGTTCGGGTCGCACGCCGGGCTCAGTACAGATGTTCGTTCCGCAAGCTGCTCTCAGTACAGATGCTTCGTTCCGCAAGCTGCTCTCAG
>JAKDNL010000079.1 GCA_030451825.1 Pseudonocardia sp.
CTGGAAGCACGCGACGTCGAGCCCGCGTCGTTCACCGCCCTCGACGCCGAGGCCGACGAACTTGCGGCCGAGGTGCGCCGCGCCTGCCACGCACTGCCTGAGCCACGTCTCGAGGACCTGTTCCGCCGCGCCTACACCGGCGCCCACGCCCAGGTCGAGGCCGACGAGCGCGCCTACCGCGAGCACCGCGACCGGCTCGCGGCGGTGCAGGCGTGACCGCGCCGGTCGAGGCGGGCGCCGGTCGACGCACCGGCCCGCCCCGGGAGCCGGTCCCGATGGGTGCGGCGCTGCGGGCCGCCCTGCACGACGCCATGGCCGACGATCCCCGGGTGCTCGTCACCGGCGAGGACGTCGGCGCGCTCGGCGGGGTGTTCCGGGTGACCGACGGCCTGCACGCCACGTTCGGCGACCGACGGGTCGTCGACACCCCGCTCGCCGAGTCCGGCATCGTCGGCACCGCTATCGGCCTCGCGCTACGCGGGTACCGACCGGTCTGCGAGATCCAGTTCGACGGCTTCGTCTACCCGGCCTTCGATCAGATCGTGAGCCAGCTGGCGAAGCTGCGGGCGCGGTCGGCGGGCCGACTGTCGGTGCCGATCGTCATCCGGATCCCGTTCGGCGGCGGCATCGGCGCGGTCGAGCACCACAGCGAGTCCAACGAGGCCTACTTCGCCCACACCGCGGGCCTGCGCGTCGTGGCCTGCGCCGACGCGCACGACGCCTACCACCTGCTGCGCCAGGCGATCGCCCACAAGGACCCGGTGATCTTCTTCGAGCCGAAGCGCCGGTACTGGACCAAGGGCGAGGTGCTCACCGAACCGGATCTCCCGCTCGACCGCGCCCGGGTGCGTCGCCCGGGTGACGACTGCACTCTCGTCGCCTACGGCCCGTCCGTGGTGACCGCGCTCGCCGCCGCCGACGCCGCACAGGAGGACGGCTGGTCGGTCGGCGTCATCGACCTCCGGTCGTTGTCCCCACTGGACGTGACGACGCTGGCCGAGCAGGCCCGGCACACCGGCCGGATGGTCGTCGTGCACGAGGCCACCACGTTCGTCGGTGTCGGCGCGGAGGTGGCGGCCGCGGTCACCGAGGTCTGCTTCGCGCATCTCCGGGCGCCGGTGCTGCGGGTCGGCGGCTATCACCTGCCCTATCCCCCGGCCCGCGTGGAGGACGAGTTCCTGCCGGACGTCGATCGGGTACTGGCCGCCGTCGACCGCGCGCTGCACCACGGGGAGGAGGGCCGGTGACCGACTTCAGGCTGCCCGACGTCGGCGAAGGACTCACCGATGCCGAGCTGGTGAGCTGGTCGGTCGCCGTCGGAGACACCGTCGCCGTCAACGACGTCCTGTGCGAGGTCGAGACCGCGAAGGCCGTCGTGGAGCTGCCGTCCCCGTTCGCGGGAACCATCGACGCGCTGCACGTGTCGACCGGCGAGACCGTTCCGGTCGGGACCGCGCTCATCGGCATCACCGAACGCGATGCCGAGGAGGCGGCATCTCCCGCGTCGCCGCCTTCTGCCGCCGCGACGGCCGCGGAACGGCCGATGGGCGGGCGTGATCCCGGCCGGGCGCACGAGCAGGAGCCCGAGAAGGCTCCCGCCGTGCTCGTGGGCAGTGGCCCCCGCGCGCCGGTCGCGCGGCGACTGCACCTGCGGCCCCGACCGCCGGACCTCGCGCGCGTCTCCGACGACGCCCACCCGCCGGCTCGCCCGGAGTCTCGGATTCGACGTCGCCGTGCTCGACGCCGCCACGGCGGCGGACGAGACCCGCATCCCGGTGACCGGCGTCCGGAAGGCCACCGCGGCGGCGATGGTGAGATCGGCGTTCACCGCGCCGCACGTCACCGAATGGCTCGCGGTGGACGTCACGGCGGCCATGGAGCTCGTCCGGGAGCTGAAGCAGGACCGTGAGTGGGCCGACGTCCGGGTCACCCCGCTCCTGCTGGTGGCCAAGGCTCTGCTGCTCGCGATCCGCCGGCATCCCGCGATCAACGCCCGGTGGGACGACGACCGCCACGAGATCGTGCAGTTCCGCCGGGTCAACCTGGGGCTCGCCGCGGCGACACCGCGCGGGCTGGTGGTCCCGAACGTCAAGGACTCGGACCGGCTCACGCTGCACGAGCTCGCAGGCGCCCTGAACGAGGTGGTCGCGACGGCCAGGGCCGGATCGACGCGACCCGCCGCGCTGACCGGCGGGACCATCACGATCACCAACATCGGCGCGTTGGGGGTGGACGCAGGAACCCCGATCCTCAACCCCGGCGAAGCGGCGATCCTGGCGTTCGGGGCCGTCCGGGCGATGCCGTGGGTGCACGACGGGGAGACCCGGATCCGGCAGGTCGCGCAGCTGGCGATGTCGTTCGACCATCGGCTGGTCGATGGCGAGCTGGGCTCGGACGTGCTCGTCGAGGTGGGCCGGATCCTCGCCGATCCCGGGCGGGCCCTGCGCTACGCCTGATCGGCTGCGGGGGCCGCGCTCGACGGCCCCCGCAGCCGGCGCACATGCGCCCGGGTCAGACCCGCACGGTCACGGTCTTGGTCTGGGTGTAGTGCTTGAGCGCCTCGAAACCCTTCTCCCGCCCGTATCCGCTGGACTTGAAGCCGCCGAACGGGGTCTCCACCCCGCCCGCGAAGTACTCGTTGACGAACACCTGGCCGGATTCCAGCTGCCCGGCGACCCGGTGTGCGCGGCTGAGGTCGGTCGTCCAGACCCCCGCCGCGAGCCCGTAGCGGGTGTCGTTGGCGATCCGCACGGCCTCGTCGTCATCGGTGAACCGGATGGCGCACAGGACCGGTCCGAAGATCTCCTCCTGTGCGATCCGCATGGTGTTGTCGACCTCGGTGAAGATCGTGGGCTGCACGAAGTGCCCGGCGCGCAGGGCCGCGTCGTCGGGCACCCCGCCGCCGGCGGCGACCGTCGCGCCCTCCTCGACGCCGAGCTTCAGGTAGCCGGTGACCTTCTCGAACTGGGCGGCGGTCGCCAGCGGGCCGAGATCGGGGTTCTCGAGGCCGGGGCCGAGCGTGGCCGCCGCCGCGCGGGTGACCAGCCGTGCGACGACATCGTCGTAGACGTCGGTGTGGATCAGCAGTCGGGTACCCGCGGAGCAGACCTGGCCGGACTTCAGCGTGAAACCGATCCACGAGCTGCGGGCCACGGCGTCGAGGTCGGCATCCGGGAAGACGATGTTCGGTGACTTGCCGCCGAGCTCGAGCGTCACCGGTACCAGCCGGTCCGCTGCGGTGCGGGCGATCAACGAGCCGGTGTCGACGGACCCGGTGAAGGCGATCTTCCGGACGCCGGGATGCTCGACGAGCGCCGCCCCGGCCTCGTGGCCGTAGCCGGGGACGACGTTCAGCACGCCCGAGGGCAGCCCTGCCTCGACCGCCAGGCGTGCCAGCTCGAGGGTGGTCAGCGGTGTGTCCTCGGCGGGTTTGACGACCCCGACGTTCCCGGCCGCTAGCGCTGGGGCGAGCCCGCGGGCTGCCTGTTGCAGGGGTGCGTTCCACGGCAGCACGAACCCGATGACGCCGAACGGCTCGTTCACGGTGTACGACAGGTAGTCGGGTCCGAGCGGGATCGTCTCACCGTGCAGCTTGTCCGCCGCGCCCCCGAAGAACTCGAAGTAGCGCGCTGCCGTCTCGACGTCCCCACGGGACTGGACGAGGGCCTGGCCGTTGTCCAGGGTCTCCAGCCGGGCCAGCTCGTCGGCGTTCGCCCGGAGCACCTCGGCGAGCCGCAGCAGGATCCGGCCCCGCTCCGCCGGACGGGTTCGGGCCCAGCCGAGCCGGGCACGCTCGGCGGACCGGACCGCCGCGTCCACGTCGGTACCGACTCCCCGTCCGACCTCGGCGATCACCTCGCCGTCCGCCGGGTTCCGTGTGGTGAAGGTGCCACCCGCCGCGGTGACCGGGGCCCCGTCGACGAACGGCTGGTACGAGGTCAGCACGATCACGCTCCTACTTGAAGTCGAATCCGGTGTAACCATCCACGGCCACGGCCTCACAGCGACGGACGTAGTCTCCGAAGCCACCGGGGTAGGGGATGAAGACCCGGGACCCGTCGTCCCGGTTGACGTGCACCATGTAGTTGTCGATCTTGCGGCGCAGCATCGGCTCGGCGATCGCGGCGACGTGCGCGGTCCACTCGTCCTGCGCCTCGACCGTCGGTTCGACGCGCTGGTAGCCGTGCTCGCGCATGTGGGTGATCAGGCGTCCGACGAAGTCCAGGTGCTGCACGTTGGCCACGTTCATGTTCGCCAGGACCGACGGACTGGCCGGCCCGGTGATCAGGAACAGGTTGGGGAACCCGGTCGTGGTCAGTCCGAGGAAGGTCCGCGGCCCACGGGTCCAGTTGTCGCTCGGCTGCTGGCCGTGCTCGTTGCGGATGTCCGCGTTGTCCAGCGCGCCGGTGAAGGCTTCGAAGCCGAGCGCGAAGATCACGACGTCGAGCTCGATCTCCCGGCCGCTCACCAGCCGGATCCCCTGCGGGACCAGCCGCTCGATGGCGTCCTCGCGCAGATCCACGAGCGTGACGTTGTCCCGGTTGAACGTGTCGTAGTAGCCGGTGTCGATGCACAGCCTGCGCACGCCGATCGGATACGAGTCCGGCACGAGCCGCTCCGCGGTCTCGGGGTCATGCACCGTCTCGCGGACCTTGGTCCGCACGAACTCGGCCACGATCTCGTTGACCTCGGGATCGATGCCCTGGTCCGAGAACAACGACAGCAACGACTGGCCGCCGAACGCCCATCGCTCCTCGAGCATCTGCTGGATCTGCTCGGCGGTGTAGTCCTTCGACGAGCCCCGGCCCGGCGGCAGGATCAACCCACCCGGCGTAGCCAGGATCTCCTCGTAGACGTCCTCGACCTTCGCGGCGAGCCGCTCATACTTCCGCTGGTCGGCCGGTCGGTTGTAGGCGGGCACCGAGTAGTTCGGGGTGCGTTGGAACACGTGCAGGTGCGCCGCGTCCTTCGCCACGGTGGTGATCGTCTGGACTCCGGAGGACCCCGTCCCGATCACCCCGACCCGGCGGCCGGCGAGGGAGACGGGCTCGTGCGGCCAATTCGAGGTCTGGTACCACTCGCCGCGGTAGTCCTCGAGCCCCGGGAAGTCCGGGGTGCGGGCCTTCGACAGCTGCCCCGTCGTCATGACCAGGAACTGCGCGGTCACCGACAGCCCTGCGTCGGTGGTGACCAGGTAGCGGTGGGACTCGGGGTCCCACCGGGCGCCCTCCACCCATCGCTCGAAGGCGATGTGTGGGCGTACCTCGTACCGGTCGGCGGCGTGGCGGAGGTAGGCGAGGATCTCCGGCTGCGCCGCGTATCGCTCGGTCCAGCGCCACTCCCGGTACAGCTCCGGGTCGAACAGGTAGCAGTAGTTCGCGCTCTCGATGTCGACCCGGGCACCGGGGTAGGCGTTGTGATACCAAACCCCGCCGACGTCCGGTGCGCCCTCGATACCCAGAACGGACAAGCCCTGTGACCGGAAGCGGTGGATCGCGTAGATGCCGCCCATCCCGGCACCGACCACGACGACGTCGTAGTGCCGGCCGTTGCGCTCGTCCACGGACTCCTCCTCGGCGGTGGCGGTGTCGGGGTTGTTCACGAGAGCTCGTGCAACCCCTCTTCGACGGCCTTGATCTGCAGGGCGAGCAGCTTCGATCCGTAGCGGGACTGCTGGAAGCCGCCGGCCATGAACCACAGCCGCGGATGCCCGGAAGGCCGGAACACACCCTTGATCTCGCCCTGCTCGTCGAGGCCCCAGACGGTGCTGAGCCGGTCGGCGACGCCGTCGCCGACGATCGGGCGGATCGTGTCACGCATGTTCGGCCAGCCCGTGGCGAATACGACCAGATCGGCGGCCGCCTCCGTGCCGTCGGAGTACACGACGCCGTCGGGGGTGAAGCGGTCGACCTCACCGTGCTGCAACGCGATCTTGCGGTCCGCGATCAGCCGCGAGCAGCCCTTGTCGATGTAGTAACCGCCCCCGCGGACGAGACTGAGCCCGAACAACCCGGATCCGTTGATCCCGTCGGTCAACCGGAACCCGGCGTCCCGCAGCCCGTCGAGCAACTCCTTGTCGATCTCCGCGAGCTGCTGCACGTTCGGCGGGGACACCTCGAGGAACAGGTGCCAGGGGAAGGACAGACTGATCAGATCGGCCTGCTCCACGGGCGGACTCGACTCGCTGTAGAGCGCCTCGTGCATGGCTGGGACGCCGTACTGGCTGGAAATGACGTAGGTGGGTCCGCGCTGGACCATCGTGACCTCGGCGCCCATCTCGTGCGCGTCCTGGGCCACGTCGTGCGCGCTCGCACCGGTCCCGACCACCACGACCTTCCGGCCGTCCATGATCCTGCCGCCCTCGTGGGCGCTGGAGTGCACCGCCACGCCCCGGTACTCCTCGATTCCCGGCAGCTCCGGGATGTCCGGTGCGCCCGCGAAAGCGCCGGTGGCGAACACGACATGTCTGGGCCGCAGCTCCCGGGCCGTCCCGTCCCGAGTGAGCCTCACCGTCCATCGGCCGACCTCGTCGTCGTAGACGGCGCCGTCGACCTGACTGCCCGTCCAGACGTTGAGCTGCAGGATCCAGGTGTAGGCCTCGAACCAGTCGGCGATCATCTCCTTGGGCGCGAAGACCGGCCAGTTGTCCGGGAAGTTCAGATAAGGCATCTGGCCATACCACTTGGTGTCGTGCAGCGACAGGTTGTGGTAGCGGTTGCGCCAGACGTCGCCCAGGCGCGGGGTCTGCTCCAGGACGAGCGTGGGTACGCCGAGGTGTCCGAGCCGCGCTGCGATGTTGAGTCCGGCATGGCCCCCGCCCACCACGACGACCGCGGGATCCTCGTCGGTGAACTCGCGCTGCCGGTCGCGGTACCGGGTCCAGGTCTCGCGGTTCTCGACCGGCTGGTTGTGCTTCTCCCTGGCGGCGTCGTGCACCGAGGTGCGCTGCTCCTCGTGGCCGATCAGTTCCTGCGCGGCGGTGAGCAGGGTCCAGGCGCGCCACGCTCCGTCCTGCTCCGTGAGCCGGACGACGCCGCGGCCGCGGGCGACGGCGGTCTCGAAGTCGACGAACGCGGTGATCTGGCCGTCGGCGAGTACGACCGGCGGATCGGCCGAGGGCGTCATCGCGTGGAACGCGGTCGCGGCGAGCCGCCCCCCGAACGTCTCGCGGATCCGGGCGAAACCACGTGCAGTGGTCAGGTCCCACGTGACGCACAGGAGATCACGCCACCAGCAGTCCTCGACGAACAGGCGCTCGAGAGCGGCGAGGTCCCCGCCACCGGCTGCGCGTTCGAACGAACCGAGCCAGTCGGCGACGATACCCGTGGGGTCGATGCGCTCCTTCGGCGTGTCCACGACAGCGGTCTCGGTCATCGGCGACTCCTTCGCTCCCTCACGACTCGACATCGAGTCGGTCCGCACAGTGACACGACGTTCCACTGCCTGCGCTTCGGACTCTGTCGCGGTCGCACCGCAGCTGTCAACCTCCGAGTCGCCGTCGACCGGCGGAGATGTGCGGGGCGGAGTTGACACACCTCGACCGCCGCTCCACGATGTGACCCACGTCGCCGGAACGTCGTTCCGCTGTGCGGACTGGACAGCGCGCGACGCAACGAGGCGAGCGCAGGAGGACCCCATGACCGGCATCGACATCCACTCCCCCGAGTACCGCGAACGCACGACCGACTTCGAGGCCGAAGCGCGGAGCTGCCCGGTGCGGTGGACCGACCGCCACGAGGGGCATTGGCTGATCAGCGGGCACGATACGGTCACGGAGGGCCTCCGGGACCGCGACCGCTACTCGACGGTCAAGTACACCGATGAGAACGGGAAGCTCTGCGGCGGTCTCACCATCCCGACCGCGGAGGGCTACCGCGCCCTGCCCAACGAGGCAGATCCTCCGGAGTGGGACGGCCTGCGCCGTCTCCTCGCCAAGCCGTTCAGCCCAGGCGCGATCGAGCAACTGCGCCCGATGATCCAGCGCTACGCCACCGAGGTGGTCGACCACATGATCGAGGCGGGCGAGGCCGACTTCGTGATGGAGGTCGGCAGCCCGGTCACCGCCCTCGTCACGCTCGATATCCTCGGACTTCCCCTGACCGACTGGCGCTTCTACGCCGAGCGCATCCACCAGACCTTCACCGGAGTCCCCGGCGGCGGCGACTCCGAGGCCGGCATCCCCGGCATCCAGAAGCGACTCTCCGAGTCCATCGCCGCACGTCGCCTGAACCCCGGATCGGGCCTGCTCGACGACCTCATCGCGGCCGAGATCGACGGGGAACCGCTGACGGACGAGACGGTGAAGGACCTCGTCTACGACATCCTGGTCGGCGGATTCGACACGACCGCAGGCCTCCTGGCCGGCGCGGTGCGCTACCTGGAGGACAAACCGCAGGAGCGCGAACGGCTACTGACCGACGACACCTGCCTCCGCACCGCGACCGAGGAGTTCCTGCGCTACATCAGTCCCGCCGTCGGACTGGCGAAGACAGCGACGGCGGACTTCGAACTCGACGGCGAGACAGTCCACAAGGGCGACCGCATGTGGTTCATGTACCGGGCCGCGAACTGGGACCCTGAGGAGTTCGCGAACCCGGAGCAGGTGGACCTCGACCGAGCACGCAATCGGCACGTCGCCTTCGGCTCCGGCATCCACCGCTGTCTCGGTTCCCACCTCGCGCGCGTCATCTTCCAGACCGTCATCCGCGAGTTCCTCACCCGAGTACCGGACTACCGGGTCGTGCAGGACGAGGCGGAGTCCTACGTGTTCGCGTGCGTCAACGCGGGCTTCGCCGTCCTCCCCCTCCGCTACACCCCCGGGCCTCGTATCCACGAAACACCAGTCCTCGAACAAGTCTGAACCGGACACAACGACTTCACCTGATCTCCCGAGCGATCGGCAGCCAATGGTGTTGACCGGCGCAGCCCGAGCAATGCATAGACCAGCGGGGTACCTACGACACACGTTCGGACCACCCGCCGCGCCACAACCCGCTCGTCGAGATCTCGGCAGGCAAGGCGACTCCCCGCACCACTCCGCCGCCCGAAGCAGCTTGTGTACGTGCGGGGTCGCCGCTTGACGGGATGATCTTCGGGTGGGGTATGACGGGTCGGTGGGGCTCTCGCCGGAGGGCTGGTTGCCCGACCGGGTTTCGGTATGGGCGTTGACCAGGACGGTCCATCCCGCCGGAGCTGGTGGATCAGATCGTGGTCACGACCGACTCCCGTGAGCAGCGGCGACGGTTGTTGCCGGCCCGGCTGGTGGTGTACTTCGTGCTGGCGTTGTGGTTCCGGGGCCCGAACTGCGGTTACGGGCGAGTGATGACCAAGCTGGTGGACGTGCTGTATCACCGCCGCCACGGGGCCCAGCTGCTCGACGGGGTCCTCGACCCGGCGGGCTGGGTGGATGCCGGTGCCGGCCGGCGGTGGCGACCACCGAACATCTCCTCGCTGTCCCGGGCGCGCACGCGGCTGGGAGCCGATCCGCTACACCTGCTGTTCGACCAGGTCGCCGGCCCGGTCGGCGGCTCTGCACTTCGAGGGCAGCCCAGGTCCTCGGCCCCAACGACCCGGTGCTGGTGGCTGACGGTCGCGCGTGGGCCGCGACGGCCGGCGATGTCGCAGGACTCCGCGGCCGTGCCGTCGGCGTGCACCACGACGTCACGGACCCGGAGTCGTGGGACGGCGTGCTGCGTGCCGCGTCCCGGGCGTTCGGGCCGGGGACGGTCTTGGTGAACAACGCCGGATTCGCCGGCCCGGAGGCGTCGTGCGCGGACATGACGACCGACGACTACCTGAAGACGATCGCCATCGACCAGCACGGAGTGTTCTTCGGTATGCGTGCCGTCGTCCCCGGCATGGTCGAGGCCGGCGGCGGGTCCATCGTCAACATCTCGTCGGTCGCGGGATTCGTGCATCAGGTCAACGTCCCGAATCCCGCCTACACGGCCGCCAAGTTCGCGGTGCGCGGGTTGACGAAGGCCGCAGCCGTCCAGTTCGGACCGCAGGGGGTGCGCGTCAACTGTCGGCGAACCGAGTCTCGTCGCGGTTCGCCGACGCCAGGACCACATCGCCGGCTGCCCGGCCAGCACGCCCACGACCCGCGCGCGCTGGGCTGCGCGGACGCCTTCGAGTGGGTACTCGGGGCACCCATCACCCACGAGCAGGCAGGCGAGGAGATGACCGTCGAGCGCGCGATCACGCGCTATCAGGCAGATGGCCGCCGCCCCTGGGTCGGTCCGTGCTGTCGGTCTGCACGCGTCGTGCGGGCACCAGATCGGACTACCGGGATGGCGACCTGCGTTCCGTCGTCGGTTCGTACACGACATAGCGGCCGGCCATCCCGGTGCGACCACGCCGGCAACGCCCCATCCGCGACGCGCCAGTAGCCCGGCGGCTTCGCGCGGACCGACCGACGGCAGACGGGGCAGCAAAGGTCCTCGACCGACTGCCATCGGCGCTGCTCGCCCGCGGATGCACCGGGAATCACCCGTCGGTGACTCGTCACCGCGACCTCCTCGCTCGACCTGCTGCCCAGGCTGTCGAGCACCAGTGACCACGACGTTGTCCGGGCGTGGTCGTTGTCCCGACCACGCGACGCCACACCGCCGCAGTCCTCGGGTCGAACGCTTCCTCCGACATGGAAGGGAGGGGCCGGATGACGAATTCGAATGCATCCGCAGACTGGGTGATGCGCCGCGGATCCCGATCAGCGCATCGCAGAGGAACGTCGGTCGCGGGCGTCTCGGGTGGGGTCGGCGTGACGACCGTCGCTGCGGCGATCGGGGCGTCGGACCGTGGGGTGTTCATCAGCCGGCGGGTCGACGTCCTCGTGTGCAGGGGCAGCGGCGACTCGCTGGTCCGGGCCGGGCAGGCCGCACAGGTGGTTGCCGCTTCGGCCGGGTGGAAGCCCGTCCTCGCGGTGAACGCCGCGGATGCGTCCGCACCGAATAGGTCGGTGACCTCCCGGCTGCGGCTGCTCGAGCCGCATACGTCGTCTGTGGTTCTCCTGCCCTTCGTTCGGCGGTGGGAGGAAACGCCCGCCCCGGTCGAGGAGATCCGCGGCCTGCTTGCGGCCCGCCGCAGCGATCTTCCCCGTGGCCTCCGGAGCTTCGCGCGCGCCGCGCTCGATCTGCGATCTGCGGTGGAGCGTCGCTCCCCCGCGTCGTCCCGCAGGATGCCCGCGAGAGCCGTCGCCCCAAGTCGCGCTCCGGGGAGAAGTCGATGACCGCACTCGTGTCGTTGTGGCTTGCGCAGCAGGTTCCGGACCCCGGGCCGAGCGTGCCGCCGGGCCTGGGCGAGCTGGCCGACCAGCTCCTCGGTTGGCTGAAGTGGGGCGTACTCGTCTCCGGTGTCCTCGGAATCCTCATCTGCGCCTTCATGCTGATCATCGGCCGTCGCAACCGGTCGGCGACCGCATACGAGGGTCTCGTCGGCTCGGCGTGGGTCCTCGGCGGTCTGGCCCTGGCCTCGGTCGCGGCACTGCTGGTCGGGGCGTTCCAGCTATGAGTACGAAGGCAATGCAGCAGGCCCAGGGCTGCGGCCTTGATGTGGTCTGCCAGGCCGCGTCGGCGGCGTTCGAGAGCATCATCACCGACGTCGCCCGAGGGGCCGCCGAGCTGGTGGTCTCCTCGGCAACGTGGTGGGTCGAGACCGACAGTATTGACCCCAACGACCCCGCGGTCGCCGCAGCGCAGGGCGCGACGCGTGAGCTGATCCTCCTGATCCTGGTCGGCTCCGTCCTGGTCCAGTCGATTCGGCTGATCCTCTCCCGCAAGGGCGAGCCGCTGATCATGGTGGCGACCGGGCTCGTCCGCTACGCCGCCGTGTCCGCTCTGGGGCTGGTCGTGCTGCAGGGCGCGCTGCGGGCGGGTGATGCGATCTCGGGTCAGCTCCTGGACGGCGCGGCCGACGATTTCGCGCTTCTCATGCGCGACATTCTCACCGACGGTGACGCGACGTTCCCGGTGCTGCTCATGTCGCTGGTCGCGGCTGTGCTGTCGCTGGTGCAGTGGGTATTGATGGCCATGCGCCAGGCCGGTCTGCTGGTGCTCGCCGCGATGCTGCCGCTGGCCGCATCCGGCTCGCTGACCCGTTCCACGCGAGGCTGGCTGGACAAGCTCGCCGTCTGGCTGATCGCGATGGTCGCCTACAAACCGGCCGCCGCGTTCATCTACTACATCGGGTTCTCCTACCTGTCGTCGCCGAGCGCGGCCGACGCCGGTGGTCTGGCCACGATGATCACCGGCCTGATGGTGCTGTTGCTCGCGGTGATCGCGATGCCGGCGCTGCTGAAGTTCTTCGCCTGGTCGGGCACGCAGGTCGGTGGCGGAGGTAGCGGGTCCGGGTTCCTCGGTGCCGCCGGCGCGATCGGGATGTATCAGGGCGGCGGTCGCGGTGCCGTGGACCGGGCCGCCGCGATGGACGCGGGCGGTCCCGGTTCTCAGGCGACCTCGGGCGGCTACTCCCCTCCGAGCGGGGCAGGCCCGAGCGCCACGGCCGGCGGAGCAGGCGCCGGCGGCACAGCGGGCGGTACCGCCGCGGGATCCGCAGCTGCCGCGGCGGGCGGAGTCGCCACCGGCGTCGTGGCGCTCGGCGCTGCGGCATCGTCGGCCGGGCGAGCGGCCGCCGACGGGATGACCGGCGGCGGCGAAACAGAGGACCGGGGATGAGCAGTCCCGATCAGCAGGACGTCGCCCAGGGACCGCGGCTCTACGGCAATTGGCGGTCCGAACGCGGCTGGGGCATCGGTTCGCTGTCCACGACCTCGACGATCGTGCTCTTCCTCGCCGTCCTGGCTCCGTTGCTCGCGGTGTCGGCGCTGCCGTCGGCGGCCCTTCCCTTGCTCGGGGTTTGCGCTGTCACCGTCGCCACAGTCTTCGTCAGAGTTGGTGGCACCAGCGGGCTCGACATCGTGCTGCGGCGCGTCAGATTCCATCGAGCTCGGGTGGCCGGTTGGACCGAACTGTCAGCCGGGGTACTGACCGAACACCCGCGCGCGGCGGACCTGCCCGGTGTGCTTGCTCCCCTCCGACCTCTCGATATCGACGACGGACGCGGCGGACGCCATGCGCTGCTCTGGCACCGCCGAAACGGAACCCTCACCGCTGTCCTGCGTTGCTCCCCCATCGGCCTCGACCTCGCCGATCCCGACCACGCGGACAGGTGGGTCGCCTCCTGGGGAGCGTTGCTGGCCGACCTCGGCTATGTCCCGCTGACACGCCACCTCGCTGTCACCGTCGACACCGCCCCGGCGGGCGGCACCACGGTGCGCGACCACATCGCCGGCGCCCTCGACCCGTCCGCGCCGGAGCTGTCGCGCCGCATCCTCACCGAACTGGCCGAGCTCACCCCGGCAACAACCGCCGAGACCGACACCCGGGTCTCGATCTGTCTCGATCCCGCCCGCGCGACACCGCGCCCGGCCGACCTGTTGGCCGCGGCGGTCGAGGTGGGCCGCCGGCTCCCGGCGATCGAGAACCAGCTGGCCACCTGCGGCGTCGCGGTTCTCGGCCGAGCCACCACGGGCTGGTTGACCGGGCGGATCCGCGCCGCATTCGAACCGCATCTTCGACCCGAACTGGCCCGGATGTCCGAAGCGGAGTCGGTAGTGGCATGGAGCGAGGCAGGCCCGGTAGCGGCCAGCGAGCGGTGGGACGTCTACCGCCATGAGGGCGGACTGTCCGTCTCGTGGGCCCTACGCGAAGCGCCACGGCAGGCCGTCGGGTCCGGTGTGCTCGGGCCGCTGCTCTCTCCCGGCCCGTTCCCGCGACGGACCACCTGGCTCTACCAGCCCTACCCCGCCGACCAGGCCGCAGCGAGGGTCGAGGCCGAGCTGACATCGGGACAGGTCCGGCGAGCGTGGGCCGAACGCACCCGTCGCGATGAGACCCAGCGTGAACGCGACGACCGGGCCCGCGCGCTGCAGTCCGCACGCGAGGAGGCCCGGGGCGCCGGAGTCGGCCGGTTCACCGTCTACGTGACGACGACGGTGCTACACGACGACGACCTCCCGGCCGCCATCGCCGACGTCGAGCAACGAGCCGGCCAGTCGAAGCTGCGGTTGCGACGGCTACGGGGTGCGCAGGCCGCCGGATTCGCCGCGTCCCTCGGTATCGGCATCGATCCGGCCGATCTACTCACCCACCGCCACCACCGTTGAGGAGACACATATGACGGTCGAGGAGCACAGTGCAGACCCGATCCCGCGCAGCTGGGGCTGGCCCGCACCCGGCGGCGGCCGCGCAGCGCACGTCGAGGCCGGCAGCCGCTTCGCCGGCACCACCAGCCAGATCTGCGGGCTGTTCCCGTTCGCCACGTCGTCGGGCTCCGACGTCCGCGGCGTGCCGATCGGGCGACACCTGCACACCGCCGAGCCGGTCGGCCTGGACCCGGCCCACTGGTTGCGCACCGGCCTCGTGTCCAACACCGGGGTCTGGGTCCAGGGCCAACCCGGCATCGGAAAATCCTCGATCACGAAACGTCTACTCGCCGGCCTGGTCGGCTTCGGCATGCGCGCCGTCGTGCCCGGCGACGTCAAGGGCGAGTACACCGCACTGATCCACGCGCTCGACGGCTCCGTCTGGCGACTCGGCCGGGGCCTGCACTCCCTCAACCCGCTCGACGCCGGCCCGCTCCGTGCCGCGCTGCACACCGCGCCGGAGCCAGACCGGACGCGGCTGCTGGAAACGCTGCGGGCGCGGCGGCTGTCGCTGCTCGACGCGCTCGTGACGATCGTGCGCCGCAACGAACCGGACGTCACCGAACGACGCCTCCTCGGCGCAGCCCTCGACCATGCAGTCGCCGCCGCCGGTGAGCACGAACCCTTGATCCCCGACGTACTCGAGGTACTGATCTCCGGCGCACCCCAGTTGATGACGATCGCAGCCTGCAACGACCAGCTCGACTACGGCCGCAGCGCGCGCTCACTGATCAACGCGCTCGGCCTGCTCTGCGAAGGCGCGATCCGCGGCATCTTCGACCGTCCCAGCACCGCCCGCTTCGACCCCGACACCCCCGCCCTGTCCCTGGACATCAGCGCACTCGACGACGACGTCGTGGCCGCAGCGATGCTCTGCTCCTGGGCCTGGTCCGCAGCGCTCACCGACGCCGCCGCCTACGGCACACGACGACGCAACGTCGTCCAGGTACAGGACGAGCTCTGGCGTGCGCTCCGCGTGGCGTCCGGTCTGGTGGAACGATCCGACCGGATCACCCGGCTGGGCCGCCACCGCGGCGTGGTCTCCTTCCAGATCACCCACTCCCTCGACGATCTCGAGGCGCTGCCTACAGAGTCGGACCGCGCGAAGGCCCGCGGCATGGCGTCGCGCAACGGCGTACTCCTGCTCGGAGGGATGGCCGAGAAGGAACTCGACGGGGTCCGCCGCATCACCTCGCTCAGCGACGGCGAGGCCGCGCTGATCACGTCCTGGGCCGCCCCGCCGACATGGCACGCCGGCCGCATCCACCCGGGACGAGGCAAGTACCTCATCAAGTCCGGCCAGCGGGTCGGTCTTCCCGTCGCCTTGACCCTCACGCCGAGCGAGATCGCGCTGCACGACACCGACCACGCATTCCGCCAGGAGCCCTCATGACTCCGGGAGGACTCCGGGAAGCCACGGCGCCACTGACCTTGCTCGCCGCCATCTCGCTGGCCCTGCTGCTCAACGGCGATGTGTGGATAGCGGCCGGAGTCGCGTCGCTGGCCGGAATCGGAACCTGGTCGATCCCCCGATCCGGCACGACGCTCCTGGGTGAACTGGTGCAGGGCGGGACAGAAGCGGTGCTTGTCCCGGGTGCGATCGCACCGATCTTCGTCGTCGTGATCGTCGTCCTGATCGCGGTCGAGGTGGGCGTCACCAGCGTGATCGGAATGCTGCTGCTCCGGCATCGGGGACGCCGTGGCGATCCCCGCAGGTCCATGTTGCGAGCCGTCGACCTGGGTGAGCTCACCGGCGACGCCGCCCGGTCCCGGGCACGGCAGCTTCGGCCGACCGCGGACACGAGCGAGTCGTTCGACCAAGGTCTACGGCTGTTGACGATCGATCGTCGCGAGGTCTGGATGTCGTGGGAGGACGTGGCCCTCGTGATCATGGGACCGCGGTCCAACAAGACCAGCGCAATCGCGGTCCCCACAGTGCTCTCCGCCCCCGGTCTGGTCGTGGCCACCTCGAACAAGGCCGACCTGTGGGCACTCACCGCGGGCATGCGTGCGCAGGCGGGCCCCGTGTGGACCTTCGACCCGCAGCGCATCGCCCACGCCGAGCAGACCTGGTGGTGGGATCCGCTGCGCAGCATCGCCGACGCCGACGTGAACGAGCGGGTCGATGCCGCAGCACGGCTCGCCGGCCACTTCGTCGGCACCATCGGCGGCGAGCGCCGCGACCCGTTCTTCCATTCCGCGGCCGAACAGGTTCTCACCGCGACACTGCTCGCCGCCGCGATCAGCGGTGGAACGATGCGCGACGTCGTGGCGTGGCTGCAGCCCGGACGTCGCGACGCCATCGCAGCCCTCGACCGGGCCGGCGCCGAAACCGAGGCGGCGGACCTCGAGGCCACCCTCTCCGGCGCCGACGTGACCACGAAGGGCATCTTCCAGACCGCCCGCACGGCGACGAAGTCGCTCACCTCGGAACGGCTGATGCGGTGGGTCACCCCTCCCGACACCTGGGGCGACCCGCTCGTCCTCGCCCCGCCGGTCGAGCTGGACCTGTGGGACCTCCTCGCGGCCGGCCAGGACGGTCGCGCCACCGTGCAGCTGCTGTCCAAGGAAGGCGCCGGCACAGCTGCACCGGTGGTCACCGCACTCGTGGACCGGATCCTCGAGATCGCCGAACTCCTGGCACAGGCATCGGGAGGACGCCTCGAGCCTCCTGTCGTCGCAGTGCTCGACGAGGCCGCCAACATCTGCCCGATCCGCGCGCTCCCCCAGCTCTACAGCCACTACGGCTCCCGCGGCATCCAGGTCCTGACCATGCTGCAGAGCTACCAGCAGGGAGTCGGCGTATGGGGTGAGCAGGGCATGCAGGCCCTCTGGTCCGCGGCCACCATCAAGCTCGTCGGGGCCGGCGTCGACGACCACGCGTTTCTGCAGAAGCTCTCCGGCCTGATCGGCGACCACCACGTCGAACGCATCTCCACCAGCGTCGACCGCGCTCGCACCTCCCGGCAGTACTCCGAAGCCCGCGAACCCGTCATGCCCGCCTCGACGCTACGAGCGATCCCACGAGACCAGGCGGTACTGCTCTCGACCGGCCGACGGGCCGGCCTCGGCACCCTCCATCCCTGGTACCGCGAGCGCGAGCACACCGACATCGGCGACTACGCCGCCGTAGCACTCGCCGAGCTCCGGCTGGCGGCCGCCACAGCGCTCGGTGCCGACAACCCGGTCAACCGCATCGCGACGGATGCCGTCGATGACACCACGTGGCCATCTCCAGGAGGCAGATCATGACAACACCCGAGTCCGGCAACCCGACCTCCCGCACCCCGCAGCAGCTGATCGAGGAGCTACTCAGCAGGGTTCACGCGCTCGAGTCGTGGCGCACCCACCAGTCCGACCTGCTCGACGAATTGCTCAACGGCATGCCCATTCCCGAGCAGGTCACGGGCACAGAAGCTCAGACCGGCGACGGCGAGCTCGACGTCGATACCTTGATCGAGTGGGTGCACGACACCGTCACCTCGGTCATCGCCCGCCCGCTGCGCGGCGAGCTCACCTGGTGCCCCCTGTGGTGGGAACACCCCGAAGCCGTCTTCCGCCTGGAGGCGCTCCGGCGGGCCTGGACCGAGCTCGCACCCGAACCCGGCGCCGCCATGTCGATCTGGATCCGCGACCACCTCGACCCGTGCCTGCGCGAGCTCCTCACCCCGCTCGGCCCGTTCGCCGACTGCCAACAGAACAACCGCTACCGCAGCCTCAACGGCCACACGCCTCTGGCGACGCTGCCGACCCAGGCATCCGACCAGTACGAGTGACGGCGGATGCGCGGCGTCTGCATCGCCGGCGGCGTCCTGATCGCCGTCCTTCTCCTCCCGCTCATCCTGATCGCCACCGTACTCGGGGGTCTCACTGCTGCGACGCCTGCGACCGCGGTGAACGCGTCGGCCGTCCCTGCCCTTGCATCCGAGCAGCTCGGGACCATCAGCGCCGTCACCGCAGGCACGTGCCCGGAGCTCCCGCCCGTGTGGGTGGTGGCCCACGTCGAGGCCGAATCCGGCTGGGACCCCGCCGCGTTCAGCCGTGACGTCAACGGCGGCGCAGCCGGCCTCTACCAGCTCAACGAGGCCAACTGGCGCGCCGCCGGGGGCGCCCGCTGGCCCAGCACTCCGCCAGCCGCGAGCAGCGACATCCTCCAGCCCGAGGTCCACCTGCACCGTGCCATCCCCTGGATCTGCAACAACCTTCGCATCGTGACAGCCCACCTGCGGGTAACCCGGAAACCGACTGGAGTGTTCCCGATCTTATTGACACCGATTTAGGCTGCCAGTTCGGTTAGTTT
>JAKDNL010000602.1 GCA_030451825.1 Pseudonocardia sp.
CGAGGGCGGATGGTCGAGTTCCGCACCGACGATCTGCGCTTTCAGCTCGCCGAGGCCTCCGTCCTGCTCGGCACGGCGCACGGCCTGGGCGCCGTGCAGGTCGAGCAGCTGTGCCACCGCACCGAGGGGTGGGCCGCCGGGTTGGTCCTAGCTGGTCTGTCGCTTCAGCACAGCGCCGACCCGCAGGGCTTCGTCGACCTCTTCGGCGGTGACGACAGGCTCGTCGTCGACTACCTCACCGACGAGCTGCTCGAGGGCCTCGCCGACGGCGACCGCGAGACCCTGGTCGCCGGCGCCATCGTGGACCGGCTGTGCGGACCACTCGTCGACCACCTCACCGGCCGCAGCGACGGAGCGCGCTGGCTGGACCAGCTCGCTGCCACCAACCAGCTACTACGGCCCCCGGACAGCACCGGCACCTGGTACCGGCACCACCAGCTCATGCTCGACCTGCTGCGGACCGAGGCCGCCCGGTCCCTCGACGACCGGCTGCCCGACCTGCATCGCCGGGCCGCGACCTGGCTCGGCGAGCACGGCGAGCCCGAAACCGCGGTGCGGCATCTGGTCCTCGCCGGCGACGTCGCTCAGGCCGCCGCCGCGCTGGCCGCGGGACTCGGCTGGCGGCTGATCGCCATCGGTGCCGCGGACACGCTGCAGGGACTGCTGGCCGACATCGGCGATGTCGCTGAGCGCATCACCGGCTGCGTGCTCCAGGCCAGCTGGTGCGCGTTGCTGCGCAACGAGATCGGCGTCGCCGACGAACGATTGGCCCGGGCCCGTGCCATGCGGGAGGACGACCACCGCGCCTGGGACCCTCTGTACGACGCCCTGGAGATCAACATCGCGCTCTTCCGGGGCGACGTCGCAGCCGCCCTCGACATCGCGCGGCCAGTACGCTCCGCCGGAGCGCTGGCCGATGTGATGTCGCCGATGGCCACGTCCACCGGATCCGCTCTGGCCTGGGCCGGCCGCCTGGACGAGGCCCGTCACACTCTCGAGATCGCGCGCCGGCGGGCCGCGGTCGACGGTGTCACCACCAACGACGTCCTCGCCTGGATCTACCTCGCCCTCGTCGAGGCCGAGATCGGCACCCGGAGCGCCGCCCACCACGCCGCGGACCGGGCGCTCGAGTCCGCCCGGCGGAGCGGCCTGGCGGGCTACCCCCGGCTCGCCCTCGCCCACGCCGTCCGCGCGGCCACCGCCGACGACGCGCGCGAGGCGGCGAGCGATGTCGAACGTGCGCTGGAGCTGGCCCGCGGCCGGCTCGGCGCACTCGACGCCGGATACGTCCACGCCATCGCCGCCGACGTCGGCCTGGCCGCCGGCGCGCCCGACGGCGGCGACCTTCTCCGGCGGGCGCAGGAAATCACCGACCGCTGCCAGGACCCGGGCGTGCTCGGCTCCCGGCTACGCCGGGTCCGCGACCGGCACCGCCTGGCCGAGCCGGCCCCCACCAGCGGCCCGGGGCCGGTCGCGCCGTTGACCGAGCGCGAACTCGCCGTGTTGCGCCTGCTACCCGGCCGGCTCAGCCAGCGCCAGATCGCCGCCGAGCTGTTCGTCTCGCTGAACACGGTGAAGACCCACAGCCGCGGCATCTTCCGCAAGCTGGCGGTAGGTGACCGACGGCAGGCCGTGCAGTGCGCCCGCGAGCTGGGCCTGTTCTGATCTGCGCTGCTCTGATCTGTTCTGGCGCGGGCTTCACCCGGGTGAGGTGAGTCGTCGGGTGAGGCCGCGCGACAGCCGCGGGAGGAGCCTGGCTCGTGAACCACTCGCTCCACTCGGCTCACTCGGCCCACCGATAGGACGAAGCCATGACCAGCACCGGCAGTGCCGCTGCCATCGGCGACCCGCGGCACACCGTCCCCGTCGACCGTCGTCTGCTGCTGGGCGCCGGCGTCACCGGCACCGTCGGCAGCCTGCTCCTGCTGACCACATTCGTACTCATCGGCGCGCTCGGCCTGCCGGACACCTCCGACCCCGAGAGCCTGCTTCGCTTCCCCGAGATCCAGCACGCTCGGGCGGTGGAGAACGTTCTCTACCTCGCCGGCATCGCGCTGTGGGCAGTGCACCACGACCTTCTTCACCGGCTGCTGCGCGCCATCGCGCCGGTGCTGTCCACGGCCGCTCGAACCGTCGGCTCCCTCGGCGCAGCCGTACTCGCGGCCGGGGCACTGCTCAACGTCGCCACCGCGGCGATGTCACAGACCTACCAGCAGGCCGCCCCACCCGACCGGGTCGGCGTCGTCCTGGCCTGGCAGGCCGCGCAGGGCGTGCTGGACGCCATGCTGGTCGCCGGCGCCCTGCTGCTGCCCGTCGGGGTCGTGCTGTTCGGCCTCGCGCTGCGCAGCGGTCGGAGCACGCTCCTGGGCTGGGGATCCGTCGCTGTCGGCACCGCGGGAATCGCCGGTGCCGTCGCCGCCGCCGCAACACCGCCGTCGGCGATGGTCGCTGTCAGCATCCTCGGCACGCTGGCCTTTCACCTGGTCGCGGGCATCCGCTGGCTCTGGCTGGCGCACAGCTGAACGACGCACCGGGCCCGGCATCCGATCATCGGTGCGACGATGGACCGATGGACATCGACTTGCGGACCGGCGGTGTGACCGGTGCCTGAGCTCGCCCCCGCCGTGCGGCGGGTCCTGGACTGGCCCGTCGACCACGTCGCCGCCGTGGTGATCGGCGCCGACGGCTCGATCCTCGCCGAGGCCGGGGAGCCCGACCGCGAGTTCGGCCTGGCCTCGGTGACCAAGCTGCTCTCCGCCTACGCGGTGCTGGTCGCCGTGGAGGAGGGCGCGCTCGAGTGGGACCACCCGGCCGGCCCGCCCGGCTCGACCGTGCGCCATCTCGCCGCGCACGTGTCCGGGCTCGCGTTCGACTCGGACTCCGTACAGGCCGAGCCCGGCACCCGGCGGATCTACTCCAACACCGGCTTCGCGGTCCTCGGCGCCACCGTCGCCGCGGCCACCCGGATCGCGTTAGCGGCCTAACTGCACGAAGCCGTGTGCGGGCCGCTCGGACGGCCGGGAACGCGGTTGGAGGGCTCCCCCGGCGCCGGCGCGGTGTCGACGGCCGCCGACCTCGCCCGCTTCACCGCCGAGCTGCAGTCACCGACGCTGCTCGACCCGGGCACCGTCGCCGGGGCCACCTCGGTCGCGTTCCCCGGCCGAGACGGCGTGCTCCCCGGCTACGGCCGGCAGAAGCCGAACGACTGGGGCCTGGGCTTCGAGATCCGCGACGGGAAGGCCCCACACTGGACCGGGCAGCACAGCTCGTCGCGCACGTTCGGCCACTTCGGACAGTCCGGGACGTTCCTGTGGGTGGACCCGGACGCCGGCGCGGCCGCGGTCGTGCTGACCGACCGCGCGTTCGGGCCGTGGGCCGTCGAGGCCTGGACGCCCTGGACGGACGGCGTGCTCGACGCCCTCTAGCAGGCGGGAATGATCCGGCGGTGTCGCCCGTTGAAGGAGAAGTCCGAACCGGGCGATGCCGTGTCCCCGGGCCGCAATAATAATAGCCGCCGCGGAGTACCGTTCGGCTGGAACCGCGGTGTGCCACTCGCCGCGAGGCGACCGGCGCCCGGTTCGGACACCCCCTACCCGTCCCGTCACCGACAAACCCGTTGCAGGCCGGTGCGAGCCCGATCACCATGGTCTGGTCCGTTCCTGTGCAGGTGCGACCCACCAGGCAGACTGAACCCACGATGTCCCCCACTTCGGCCTCGACCGGCGACCGCAGCGACAACGGCGGCCGCGCCGGATCCTCCGGCACCCACCCGTCCGAGCAGCCCTCCGGTACCGACCACAGCGCCGCTCCGCCGGCCGCCCCCGAGACGGGAGGCGCCGCGGGCGGCCGCCCGGCCCGCGGGCGCCGGCCGCGCCGACGCGGGCCGCGGGGCCGGAGCG
>JAKDNL010000603.1 GCA_030451825.1 Pseudonocardia sp.
CGCCCGGCGAGGGCGGGGGGGCAGAGGGCCCCCTCCTTGAGCGCCGAAACCGCCCCGCACACGAAACAGCGGGGGGGTTCCTGCCGGTTGCGCCGATCACGCGCGGGCAGGTCGAGGCTCAGACGGGCCGGCCCGCCCCGCGCAGCACCCGCGCGGCCAGCTGGGCCAGGTGCACCGGCTCCCGCTCCCCGGCCTGGCGGACCTGGGTGCGGCAGGAGAACCCGTCGGCCAGCAGGTCGACCGCCGGTTCGGCGGCCCGGACGGCGGGCAGCAGCACCCGTTCGGCACAGGCCATCGAGACGTCGTAGTGCCCGTCCTCGAACCCGAAGTTGCCGGCCAGCCCGCAGCATCCGGAGTCGAGCACTTCTGCCCGGACCCCGAGCGCGTCGAGCACGCCACGGTCGGCCTCCGTGCCGAGCTCGGCGTGCTGGTGACAGTGCACCTGGACCAGCACCTCCGGGTCCGGTGCGGTGTTGCGGCCGGCCGCGGCCGTCAGCTCGTCGGTGTGGGAGGCGAGCAGCTCCGCGAACGTCCGCACGCCGGTCTTCAGGCGCGCGACCAGCGGGTCGTCCGGCAGCAGCTCATGGGCGTCCGAACGCAGTGCCGCCGTACACGAGGGCTCCAGCCCGACGACCGGGACGCCGGCGGACAGCCACGGCTCGATCGTGCGCAGGCTGCGCCCCAGCACCTTCCGCGCCGCGCCGATCTGGCCGGTGGAGGTCCAGGTCAACCCGCAGCACACGGCGCGCGGGGGCAGCTCGACGGTGTAGCCGAGCGCGGTCAGGGTGGCGACGGCGTCGTCGGCGATCACCGGGTCGAAGTGCTCGGTGAACGTGTCGGTCCACAGCAGCACCCGGCCGCGGCTGCCCGGGGCGATGCCCAGGTCGGGCACCACCGTGCCGTCGGCGTACCCCCGGGCACCGGCCCGGGCGGTGAACGTCTCGCGCGCGATCTCCGGGATCGCCCGCTCCTGGGTGATCCCGCCGAGCTTCTTGACCAGCGCGGACAGCTTGGGGCGTTTCGCGAGCTTGTTCAGTCCGTCGACCGCCTTGGCCGGCAGCGCACCGACCATCCACAGCCACAGCGGCAGGGCACCCATCGAGTAGTGCGTGACCGGGCGGAGTTTGCGCTTGTAGCGCTGGGCCAGGAACTCGGTCTTGTAGGAGGCCATGTCGACCCCGACCGGGCAGTCGGACTTGCAGCCCTTGCAGGACAGGCACAGGTCGAGGGACTCGGCGACCTCGTCGGACTGCCAGCCATCCTTGATCAGCTCACCGTTGGCCATCTCGAACAGCAGCCGGGCCCGCCCGCGGGTGGAGTGGCGCTCCTCCTTGGTGACGTTGTAGCTCGGGCACATCACCCCGCTGCCCTCGATCGCGCACTTGCCGACGCCCAGGCAGCGGCGGGTGGCGCGGGTGAAGCTGCCGCGGTCGTCGGCGAAGGCGAGCATCGGCTGGTCGGTCATCGTGGGCATCCCGACGAACACCCGCAGGTTCTCGTCCATCGTCGCCGGCCGCACGACCCGGCCCGGGTTCATCTTCTCGTCCGGGTCCCAGATCGCCTTGAAGTCGGAGAACCCGGCGATGATCTCCGGCGGGTACATCCGGGGCAGCAGCTCGGCGCGCGCCTGCCCGTCGCCGTGCTCGCCGGACAACGACCCGCCGTGCTCCACGACGAGATCCGCGGCGTCGATCATGAACTGGCGGAAGTTCGCGATGCCGGGCTTGCTGAGCAGGTCGAAGTCGATCCGGACGTGCAGGCAGCCGTCGCCGAAGTGTCCGTAGTAGACACCGCGGCGGCCGTGGCGCTCGAGGACCTTGTCGAACTCGCGCAGATACGAGCCGAACCGCTCCGGCGGGACCGCGGAGTCCTCCCAGCCCGGCCACGCCTCGCCGCCGTCCGGGGAGCGGGTGACGACGCCGGCGCCCTCCTCGCGGATCCGCCACAGCTGGGCCATCTGCGCCGGCTCGGACACCACGACGTGCGCGATCGTGTAGGGCTTCATCGCGGCGGCGACGGTCTCCGCAGCGGCCGTCGCCTCGGCGCGGGTCTCGCCACCGACCTCGACGTAGAGCCAGCCGCGGCCCTCGGGCAGCATCCGGCTCGCTGTCTCGGTGGGACGCTGGGCGCGCAGCGCGGCGATCAGGCCGGCGTCCATGCCCTCGATCGTCAGCGGCCCCTGACCGTTCGGGCCCCGCTGCTCGCGCACGACCATCACGTGGTCCGCGGCGGTGTAGGCGTCCGGGAAGCCGAGGACGGCCAGCGCGCGGGCCGGCGGGGAGTCGACGAGATCGACGGTCGCCTCGAGGATGGTGGCGCAGGTGCCTTCGGTGCCGACGAGGGACTTGGCCAGGTTCCAGCCGGCCTCGGGCAGCAGCTGGTCGAGGTTGTAGCCCGACACCCGCCGGGTCAGGTCCGGGTAGCCGCGGATGTCGTCGCCGAGCCGCTCGCCCAGCGCCCGCAGCGCCTGCGGGATCGGGCCGTCGCCGGGGGAGTTCGGGCCGACGACGAGCCGCTCGCCGCGGTAGGTGAGTACGTCGAGCTCGCGGACGTTGTCCACGGTCTTGCCCCAGGCCACCGAGTGCGACCCGCAGGCGTTGTTGCCGATCATCCCGCCGATCGTGCAGCGGTTGTGCGTGGACGGGTCCGGGCCGAACGTCAGGCCGTGCGGCTTGCCGGCGTCGCGGACCGCGTCGCAGACCACACCCGGCTGCACCCGTGCCGACTTCGCGTCCGGGTCCACCTCGACGATCTTGTTCAGGTGAGTGCGCAGGTCCAGCGCGACCGCGACGTTCACCGCCTGCCCGGCGATCGAGGTGCGAGAGCCGAGTGGCAGCACCGGCACGTCGTACCTGCGGCACACCGCCATCGCGGCCTCGACGTCGGCGGCGTCGCGCGGGGAGACGACACCGATCGGGATGCCGCGATAGTTCGACGCGTCGGCCGACCACATGGCGCGGCTGCCCGCGTCGAAACGGACCGCACCGCCGACGACGGCGCGCAGGTCGTTCGCGAGCGCCGCGCTCGTCTCCGGGGTGGTGCCGTCCGTGGTGCCGGTGTCGCGTCCGCTGTCCAGGCTCAACAGATCTCCTCTCGCCCGACGTGACGCTACCTAGCGGGCCGAGCGGACGCCGGTCAGCCGTACCGTATGACGTGTCGGATGTACCACGTATCAGGTGGAGTACCTCGTGCGTCTCAACAGCAAGGGCCAGGTGACGATCCCCGCGCAGCTGCGGCACCGGCACGGGCTGCACGAGGGTGACGAGGTCGACGTCGTCGAACAGGACGGCGCACTGCGCATCGTGCGTGTCGACGACGGTTCGACACGAGGCAGCCGGCTCGTGCAACGGATGCGTGGACGGGCCGACACCGCCATGAGCACTGATGAGCTGCTCGACCTGCTGCGCGACGAGTGATCGCACCCGTCGGCATGCCGAAGACGCTGGTGGATTCCAGCGTCCTTCTCGATGTACTCACCGATGACCCGACGTGGGCCACCTGGTCCGCCGCCGCACTCTCCGACGCTGCCGACGGCGGCGGAGTCGTGATCAATCCGATCGTCTATGCCGAAGTCTCGATCGGCTTCGAGCGGATCGAGGACCTGGACGACGCGGTGCCTGCGAGCGAGGTGTCGCGGGAACCGCTGCCGTGGGAGGCCGGGTTCGTCGCAGGCAAGCCTGCTGACCCGGGACGCCGCCCGATACCGGACCTACCTCCCCTCGATCGAGGTGGTGGCGCCCTGACGGACGACCCTGGCCCCCCGGCCGCCCCAACCGGACGCACCCGTGGGCCGGGATAGAAGGCCCGGCCCCCCGAAAACCGCCCCCCGGGGCCACCGTGTAGGAGGGGGAGGGGCGGGGGTGGGGGTCCGTGGCGGGGCGCGGGGGGGCGGGGGAGGG
>JAKDNL010000604.1 GCA_030451825.1 Pseudonocardia sp.
CAGTCCAGGAGGACCCTGCAGTGGCGAAGGCGAAGTTCGAGCGGACCAAGCCGCACGTCAACATCGGCACCATTGGTCACATCGACCACGGCAAGACCACGCTGACGGCGGCCATCACGAAGGTTCTGCACGACAAGTACCCGGCCCTCAACGAGGCGTCGGCGTTCGACATGATCGACAAGGCGCCGGAAGAGCGTCAGCGCGGTATCACGATCTCCATCGCGCACGTCGAGTACCAGACCGAGAAGCGGCACTACGCGCACGTGGACTGCCCCGGTCACGCGGACTACATCAAGAACATGATCACCGGTGCGGCGCAGATGGACGGCGCCATCCTGGTGGTCGCCGCGACCGACGGTCCGATGCCCCAGACCCGTGAGCACGTGCTGCTCGCGCGTCAGGTCGGCGTGCCCTACATCGTGGTGGCGCTGAACAAGGCGGACATGGTTGAGGACGAAGAGATCATGGAGCTCGTCGAGATGGAGGTCCGTGAGCTCCTGAGTTCGCAGGACTACCCGGGCGACGACCTGCCGATCGTGCGCGTCTCGGCGCTCAAGGCGCTCGAGGGCGACGAGAAGTGGGCGGACAACATCGTCGCGCTGATGGACGCCATCGACGACGCCATTCCGGAGCCGGAGCGCGACATCGCGAAGCCGTTCCTGATGCCCGTCGAGGACGTCTTCACGATCACCGGTCGCGGCACCGTCGTCACCGGCCGCGTCGAGCGTGGCGTGGTCAAGGTGAACGAGGAGGTCGAGATCGTCGGCATCCGCGAGAAGTCGACCAAGACCACGGTCACCGGCGTCGAGATGTTCCGCAAGATCCTCGACGAGGGTCGTGCCGGCGAGAACGTCGGGCTGCTCCTGCGCGGCATCAAGCGTGACGATGTCGAGCGTGGCCAGGTCGTCGTGAAGACCGGCTCGATCACCCCGCACACCGAGTTCGAGGGCCAGGTCTACATCCTGGGCAAGGACGAGGGTGGCCGGCACACGCCGTTCTTCAACAACTACCGCCCGCAGTTCTACTTCCGCACGACGGACGTGACGGGCGTGGTGACCCTGCCCAGCGGCACCGAGATGGTCATGCCGGGCGACAACACCTCGATGAGCGTTGCGCTGATCCAGCCGATCGCCATGGAGGAGGGCCTGCAGTTCGCCATCCGCGAGGGTGGACGGACGGTCGGCGCCGGCCAGGTCACCAAGATCAGTAAGTAGTTTCACCCCCCGGTCGGGGACGCCGCATTCCGGTGTGGCATCCTTGACGGGTTGCACGGTGAGCGTGGCGCGTGGGAGCGCCGGTTCGTGAGAACACGCCTCCTACGCGCCACGCTTGCCGTCGGCCCTGATACACACCTCCGCCCCCGGGTGGGGAGCGGTGACCCGGGCACATCTGTGAGCGTCGAGTGCGACACGCCCGACCTCGTGGACCGGAGCCACCGGCAGAAATGCCGGCGGCGCCCGGGAGAACCAGCCAGAAATGTGAGACCTGAACAGCGCGCGGGCCGCGGTCGCGGAGCGCCGGAGAAATCCGGTGCCGCTTCGACGACGTGAGATCTGCGGGGTGACCGTGCGAGGTACGGGGCCCACCGGCGAACACCGCGAAGTTGAGCGGCAGGAAGAAGAGGACGACCGACGACCATGGCGGGACAGAAGATCCGCATCAGGCTGAAGGCCTATGACCACGAGGCAATCGACGCGTCGGCTCGCAAGATCGTGGAGACGGTGACGCGTACTGGTGCCCGGGTCGTCGGGCCGGTGCCGCTGCCGACCGAGAAGAACGTGTACTGCGTCATCCGCTCGCCGCACAAGTACAAGGACTCGCGCGAGCACTTCGAGATGCGTACGCACAAGCGCCTCATCGACATCCTGGACCCGACGCCGAAGACGGTGGACGCGCTCATGCGCATCGACCTCCCGGCCAGCGTCGACGTCAACATCCAGTAGGCGCGGGAGGCGAAGACGATGACGACAAAGACTCAGAAGACCCACCAGGTCAAGAACATCACCGGCCTTCTCGGCACCAAGCTCGGGATGACCCAGGTGTTCGACGAGAACAACCGGATCGTTCCGGTCACCGTGATCCAGGCCGGGCCGAACGTCGTGACCCAGGTCCGTTCCCCGGAGACCGACGGCTACGCCGCGATCCAGGTCGCCTACGGCGCGATCGACCCCCGCAAGGTGAACAAGCCGGAGTCCGGCCACTTCACCAAGGCGGGCGTCACGCCCCGCCGCTACACGCTGGAGTTCCGGACCTCGGACGCGGCCGACTACACCCCGGGCCAGGAGATCACCGCCGAGGCGTTCTCCGAGGGCTCCGAGGTGGACGTGGTCGGCACGACCAAGGGCAAGGGCATGGCCGGCGTCATGAAGCGCCACGGCTTCCACGGCCTGGGCGCCTCGCACGGCACCCAGCGCAAGCACCGTTCGCCAGGCTCGATCGGTGGCTGTGCCACCCCGGGCCGCGTGTTCAAGGGTGTGCGCATGGCCGGCCGGATGGGTTCGAACCGTCAGACCACGCAGGGCCTCACCGTCCACCGGGTCGACGCCGAGCGCGGGCTGCTGCTCATCAAGGGCGCCGTTCCGGGTCCCCGTGGCGGGCTCGTCGTGGTGAAGACCCCCGCGAAGGGTGATGGGCAGTGACTATTTCCTCTGGGACCACCGTAGAGATCCAGACCCCCGAGGGCGAGGTTGACGGCAGCGTCGAGTTGCCGGACAGCGTCTTCGACGTGACCGCCAACGTGTCCCTCATGCACCAGGTCGTGACGGCTCAGCTGAACGCCGCGCGTCAGGGTTCGCACGACACCAAGACCCGTGGCGAGGTCCGCGGCGGCGGCGCGAAGCCGTACCGCCAGAAGGGCACCGGTCGCGCCCGTCAGGGCTCGACCCGGGCGCCGCAGTTCGCCGGCGGTGGCACGGTGCACGGCCCGACGCCGCGTGACTACAGCCAGAAGACCCCGAAGAAGATGAAGGCCGCCGCCCTGCGCGGCGCGCTCTCCGACCGGGCCCGCGCGGGCCGCGTGCGGGTCATCTCCTCGATCGTCTCCGGCGACACCCCGTCGACCAAGGCGGCCCGCAAGGTCGTCCAGACGGTCACCGAGGGGACCGGGAGCCGCGCGCTGCTGGTCGTCGAGCGGGAGGACACCACCGCGCTGCTGAGCCTGCGCAACCTCCCGGAGGTGCACCTGATCGCGCCGGACCAGCTGAACACGCACGACGTGCTGGTCAACGACGTCATCGTGTTCACCTCGACCGCGCTCGAGGAGTTCCTGGCCGGCCCGATCGCCAAGCCCAGGTCCGGCAGCCGTCGTGCCGTCCTGAGCTCGGAGCCTGCGGAGCTGCGCGACGGCACAGTGGCTGAGGAGGCTGACAAGTGATCGCGGACCCGCGGGACATCCTGCTCGCGCCGGTGGTCTCGGAGAAGAGCTACGGGCTGCTCGACGAGCAGCAGTACACCTTCGTCGTGCGCCCGGACGCGAACAAGACGCAGATCAAGATCGCCGTGGAGAAGGTGTTCGGGGTCAAGGTGCTCAGCGTCAACACGCTGAACCGCCCGGGTAAGCGCAAGCGCGCCCGCACCGGCTACGGCAAGCGCAAGGACACGAAGCGCGCGATCGTCACGCTCTCCCCGGAGAGCAAGTCGATCGACGTCTTCGGTGGTCCGGCGAGCTGAGGGGCGAGCTGAGAAATGGCCATTCGTAAGTACAAGCCGACGACGTCGGGCCGTCGCGGCTCGAGCGTCTCGGACTTCGCCGAGATCACCCGGGACACCCCGGAGAAGTCGCTGCTGCGTCCGCTGCACAACAAGGGTGGCCGCAACGTGCACGGGCGGGTCACCGCGCGTCACCAGGGTGGCGGCCACAAGCGTGCGTACCGGCTGATCGACTTCCGCCGGAACG
>JAKDNL010000605.1 GCA_030451825.1 Pseudonocardia sp.
CACCGGAACGGGTGCGAGATCACCTGTTCCCGTCGCGGGACGGGCGGGCGGACAATCCGGCCATGGACAGCAGCCCGACCGACCGGCGCCGGTGGCGGCGGATGCTGGCCGACGAGCGCGAGGAGTCGAAGGTCTACCGCGACCTGGCCGGTCGCCGCACCGGCGACGAGCGGGAGATCCTGCTCGGGCTGGCGGACGCGGAGGAACGCCACATCGACCACTGGGCTCACCTGCTTGGGCCCGACGCCGCCCCGATCGGCCGCGGTTCGCTGCGGATGCGGCTGCTGGCCTGGCTCGGACGGCGGTTCGGCTCCGTG
The DNA here is from genome assembly GCA_030451825.1 of Pseudonocardia sp. Lineage (GTDB taxonomy): Bacteria > Actinomycetota > Actinomycetes > Mycobacteriales > Pseudonocardiaceae > Pseudonocardia. The sequence goes on from JAKDNL010000605.1 coordinate 318, forward strand.
TTCGTCCTCGCGCTCGCCCAGCGGGCCGAGACGCGCTCGCCCTACCGCAGCGACGCCGACGCGACACCGGCGATGGCCGCGGACGAGCGTATACACGAGGAGGTCGTGCGCGGGCTCGCCGTGCGTGGCCGGGCCCGGGTGTCGGGCACGTTCCGGGCCGCGGTGTTCGGCGCGAACGACGGCCTGATCAGCAACCTCTCCCTCGTGCTCGGGGTGATCGGTGGTGGCGCCTCCCGCGGCACGATCCTGCTCACCGGCATCGCCGGGCTGCTCTCCGGTGCCCTGTCGATGGGTGCCGGCGAGTTCGTGTCGGTGCGCTCGCAGCGGGAGCTGCTGGCCGCCTCGGCACCGGACATGAGCGATGCGCACACGGTCCTGCCCGAGCTCGACGTCGACGCCAACGAGCTCGCGCTCGTCTACCGCGCGCGGGGCGTCCCGGCCGACGAGGCCCACCGCCGCGCCGAGGCGGTGCTGCGCAGCGCCGACCCCGCCCGGAGCGTCTCCGCCCGCATTGTCTCCGCCCGCAGCGTCTCCGCCGCCCAGGAGCCGGACGGGCCCGACGTCATCGGTACCAGCCTCGGCGCGGCCACGTCGAGCTTCCTGTTCTTCGCCACCGGTGCCGCGGTGCCGATCATCCCGTTCGTCCTCGGGCTGCAGGGCGGGTCCGCGGTGATCGTCTCAGCCGTGCTCGTGGGGCTGGCCCTGATGCTCACCGGCGCCACCGTCGGGGTGCTCTCCGGCGGGCCGCCCCTGCGGCGGGCGCTGCGCCAGCTCGCGATCGGCGCCGGGGCGGCCGCGGTCACCTATGGTCTGGGCACGCTGTTCGGCGCCGTCCTCGGGTGAGGGTCTACCGGGCCCGCCAGATCTGGAGCAGGTGCGCTTCGACCGGCTCCTCGTCCATCTCGATCTGGTTGACCTCACGGGCGGTCGCGAGCCCGCGGGCGTAGATCCGTACCCCGTAGCGCTCCCCCGGTGCGACCGCGAGCACCGGCAGGTCCTCGATCGGGCCGAACGACGTGGCGACGTGCACGTCGCGGCCCGTCGCTGTCAGCTCGACCTCCTGGGCCTGATCCCAGGATCCCTGTCCGGCGGGCACCTCCTCGCCGGGGTGGAACGTCTCGACCGAGACCTCCACCGGCCCGTCGAAGGTCGCGGTCCGCACGACGACACCGCCGTCGGACCCGTCCGGGGCCGGGTAGAGCAGCTGGTCCCCGACCCACCCGGAGGGGTACCGGTCGAGCGGGGCCGCGTCGTCGTGCAGGAGGTAGTACCGGGAACCCTCGATGTGGGGGATCACCGTTGCGCGCACGTTCCGTTCCCGTCCGTTCGATGCCTGTGATCCGGGCTCCACCGGGAACGGCCACCACCGAGCCACCGCGTCGAACCACGACGGCCTGGGTTCCACCGACCGCCGCACCACCGTATGCCATGGGGACCTCTCCTCCGCGCTCTCGCGATCGACGTCGGCGCCGCATCCCGGTGTGTCCGGCCACAGCGCACGTCGATCGGGAACGTCGCGCGCGGGAACGGCCGTTGACGGAAGTGACCGCCTCGCGCGAGGAGGCCCGCCCACCGCCGTCGTGGGCCGTGCTCCGTGGGCCCACCGTGCCGAGCCCGGGCGTCCGTTCGTCCCCGGGGCCGGGAGGACTCCGCCATGTCACCAGCCGCCATGTCACCAGTCGCCACGTCCGGCGACCCCGTCCTGCTCAACAACGGCGTCGCCATGCCCCGGGTCGGCTTCGGGGTGTCCGAGGTCCGCGACACCGAGGCCGCCGTCGGCGAGGCCCTGCGCACGGGGTATCGCAGCATCGACACGGCCGAGGTGTACGGCAACGAGGACGGTGTCGGGGCGGCGATCGCGGCGTCCGGCATCCCGCGCGAGGAGCTGTTCGTCACTGCCAAGGTGTGGAACGACGACCAGGGCCGCGACCGGGCACTGCGCGCCGCCGAGCGCAGCCTCGACCGGCTCGGCCTCGACCACGTCGATCTCTACCTCGTGCACTGGCCGACCCGGTACCGGGACCGCTGCCTGCAGACCTGGGACGCGATGGAGACACTGCTCGCCGACGGGCGGGCCCGTGCGATCGGCGTCTCGAACTTCCGGCGCTCGCACCTGGAGCGGGTGATCGGTCTGGGCGGCACCGTCCCGGCGGTGAACCAGATCGAGCTGCACCCCTGGCTGGAGCAGGACGACCTGCGCGCCGTGCACGCCGAGCGCGGCATCGTGACCGAGGCCTGGAGTCCGCTGGGCCGCGGCATGCTCCTGCACGAGCCGGTGATCACCGCGATCGCGCGGCGGCTGGGCCGCTCCCCCGCCCAGGTCGTGCTGCGGTGGCACCTGCAGCAGGGCACCGTCGTCATTCCCCGGTCGAGCACCCCGGAACGCATCGCCCAGAACCGCGCCGTGCACGACTTCGCGCTCACCGCCGAGGACATGCTCGCGATCAGCACCCTGGACGTCGCCGACGGCGCCGGCCGGATCGGGCCGGTCCCCGACGACCCGGCCCCCGACGATCTGGTGGCCGCCCGCGGGTAGCGCCTCCGGTGGCCTCGACCGCCTCCGGTGCCCTCGACCGCCTCAGCCCTCGATCGGCTCCAGCCTGGAGAAGATCTCCTCGCGACGGTCCTCGAACTGTTCCGGCAGCTGGAACCGGGTGCCGAGCTCCTGCGGGGACTCGTCGCAGGTCCAGCCTCCGTCGGTGTGGGTGACGGCGAGCTCGAACAGCGCCCCGGCCGGTGTCCGGACGTAGACCGACTTGAAGTACTTGCGGTCCTTGAGCTCGGAGATGTCGGTGTATCCGGCGCCCTCGATCTCGAACTTCAGCGCGTCCTGGTTCTCCAGCGTGTCCAGGTTCCAGGCGACGTGGTGGAACGTGCCCGCCCCGTAACGCCAGGTGCCCTGCTCCTCGCGCCGGTTGGCCACCAGTTCGACGTGGTTGCCGTACTTCGCCTCGCCGACCTGGAATCGGATCCGGTCGCCCTCCTCGAGCGTCCCGCCCTGCCCGTGGAACGTCTCGTCGGCGAACTCCACCATCCGGTCCGGGCTGGCCACGTGGATGCCGACGCCGTGGATGCCGTGGATCGCGTGCTCCGGCGGCACCCCGTCGCCCGGGTGCCCGGTGCGGTCGTCGCCGTCGTTGCCGACCATCACGTACTCGATGCCGCAGGGATGACGGAACGCGAGCCGGCGGGCGCCGAACACGTCGCCGTCGACGACCGCGACGCCACGCTCGTCCAGGCGCCCCCGCCAGAACTCCAGCGAGCCCGACGGCACCGAGAGCTGCACCTCACGCGCCTGGTTGGTGCCCGGTGTGCCGTAGAGGCCCGCCTGCGCCCACGGGAACGTGGTAAGCACCGACGACGGGTCGCCGCCGGCATTGGAGTAGTAGAGGTGATAGATCGGCACCGACCCGTCGAACAGCACCGTCCGCTTGATGAACCGCATCCCGAGGGTCTTCGTGTGGAAGTCCACGTCCTCCTGGGCGTGCGCGACGGACAGGGTCATGTGGTGTTGTCTCTTAAACACCTCTCCGAGCCCACGAGACGGACTACTAGGTCGTATGCCGTCAT
>JAKDNL010000606.1 GCA_030451825.1 Pseudonocardia sp.
CGGACCCCCTGGACCGTCGCCGACATCGTGCCCCAGCAGGGCCGGACCGCCGTCGTGACCGGCGCGAACAGCGGGCTGGGCCTGGCCACCGCCCGGGCCCTGGTGCGTGCGGGCGCGCGCGTCGTGCTGGCCGTGCGCAACGTCGAGAAGGGCGAGGCGGTGGCCTCGGAGCTGGGCTCTGCCGAGTCGTCCCCTCCCAGCGGGCTCCGCCCGCTGCCGGCCCCCGTCTCGGTGCGCCGGCTGGACCTGGCCGACCTGACGTCGGTGCGCGAGTTCGCCGCCGGCATCGAGGGCCCGATCGATGTGCTGGTCAACAACGCCGGGTTGATGGCGGTCCCGAAGGGCCGCACGGCGGACGGGTTCGAGACCCAGATCGGCACGAACTACCTGGGCCACTTCGCGCTGACCGGGCTGCTGCTGGACCGGATCACCGACCGGGTCGTCACTCTGTCCAGCCTCGCGCACACGTTCGGCAGGATCCGGCTCGACGACCTGAACTTCGAACACCGCCGCTACGAGCGCTGGCTCGCCTACGGCCAGTCCAAGCTCGCCGACCTGATGTTCGCCTACGAGCTGCAGTACCGCCTCACCGCGGCCGGGTCGCCGCTGCGCTCGATGGCCGCGCACCCCGGCTTCGCGACGACGAACCTGCAGGGGCGCACCGAGACGTTCCAGGACGGCCCGGTGGCGTGGGGCACCAGGCTGTTCGGGCAGTCGGCGGAGGCCGGGGCGCTGCCCACGCTCTACGCCGCGACCGTGCCCGACCTGCCCGGCGGGATGTACATCGGCCCGGACGGGATCGGCGAGATCACCGGCAGCCCGCGCCCGGTCGGCTCCGGTGCCGCGTCGCACGACCGTGACGTGCGACGCCGGCTCTGGGACCTGTCCGAGGAGCTGACCAAGATCAGCTTCCCGGCCTGAACCACCCGTGCGCGGATAGCGCCGCTCCAGCAACGATATCCGCGCACGAGCAGTTAGATCTTGGTCGTGCTCCGGGTGAAGTTCTCCGGGATGATCAGGTCGTCCCGGGAGAGCTCGTGGATGGAGTTCTTGCCCAGCCCGAGCAGTGCCTCGTCGATGCCCTTGTAGAGGATCGAGATCACGTTGGTCACCCCGCGCTCACCCTGCGCGGCCATGCCCCACAGGTAGGCGCGGCCGATCATGCAGGCCCGGGCACCCAGCGACAGCGCCTTGACCACGTCCGAACCGCGGCGGATGCCGCCGTCCTGCAGCACCTCGACCTGGTCGCCGACCGCCTCCGCGATCGCCGGCAGCGCGCGGATCGAGCCCGGTGTGCCGTCGAGGTTGTTGCCACCGTGGTTGGACACCGAGATCGCGGTGGCCCCGGCGTCGACGGCGCGGCGCGCGTCGTCGGGGTGCGTGATCCCCTTGAGCATGAACGGCCCACCCCACTGCTCGCGCAGCCAGGCGATGTCCTCCCAGGTCGGCAGCGGCGAGGTCCACCACACACCGTAGGCGCCGAAGAACGTCGGCGCGTCCTGCCCGGGCGCGGCCATGTTCGGGGTGGTCAGGTCGGGCAGCTTCCCGGTCTTCACCCAGTCCAGCAGGTACTTCGGCTTGACGATCGCCTCCGGGCCGAACTGGAGCATCGCCTTGAGGTCCATCTTCTCCGGAATGGGCGGGCTGCCCCAGTCCCGGCGGGTGGCGAACGTCCAGTCCAGCGTGACGATCAGCGCCTTCGCACCGGCCGCCTTCGCCCGCATCGCGCGGGCCAGGATGTCCTCGCGCGAGCCCGCCCAGTAGACCTGGAAGAACACCTTGTCGTTGACCGCGCAGACGTCCTCGATCGAACGCGAGGCGAACGAGGACAGCCCCATCGCGGTCTGGACGGTCTGCTCCGGGTTCAGCGGGTTCTGGATGTTCGAGCTCGCCGCCGCCTTCGCGACGGCGACCTCGCCCTCCGGATCCACGGCCTGCACGCCCGTCGGCGAGATGACGACCGGGAAGTCGATCTCCTGGCCCATCACGGTGGTCTTCTGGGACCGCTCCGGGGGAAGGTCCGCGATGTGCGGGCGGAACCCCAGCTCGTCGAACGCGGCGACGTTGTCGCTCAGCGTGATCCCCTGCTCGGCCCCGGCGACCAGCGCATAGTAGACCGACTTCGGCAGGCGCTTCTTCGCCCGCCGCTGGGCCTCCGCGACGGTTTCGAACCAGTCCTTCGTGCTCGCCATGCCTGCCCCTTCGCAGCTGTGTATCGGGCCTCGATCCCGGCACACTATCGATTCGGCACCGGGTGCCACAGTCCGAGACACCCCGGCCCGTCCGAACGCAGGGGCCGGACCCGTCCACCCGGCCCGGAGCCGGGGTCGACGGGATTCTCCTCCATCGTCGGGCGCAGCCCTGCTGCCGGTACGTGCGCATTCAACAACTTTCCGGTAGTCGTGGCCCACCGGGCCGTACGGGTGACCACGGTGCGCTGTTACCACCACCCGAACGGAGCACCCGGGTCAGGCGGACCGACGAGCGCGGACCGCCTGCAGGTGACGGCACGCACGCTCGCTACGGTGTGCTGGCAATCACCGGGCAGCGGGCACCGTCCCGCGGCGAGGAGGAGCCGTGTACAGCCACGTGCGGGGTGGGCACGCCTCCGGCGAGCCGTCGTCCGCCTCGGACGGCTTCGCGCCGAGCGGTGTCGCGCCCGGAGGGCCGGCCCCGGCCGGATACGGCCAGGGCGACTACCAGCCGGGCGGGTACCCACCGCGCGGCTACGACCCGGGAAACCACCGCCCGATCGGGCTGGGCCCGCCCGACCGGGCCGCGTCACCACCTCCCCCGCCCGCCCCGTCCGGCGCCATGACCGCTCTGGCCGTGGACGACGAGGAGCCGGCCCTGTTGGAGCTGGCGCACCTGCTCGGCGAGGACCCCCGGGTCGGCACCGTGCACACCGCCGCGAACGCCACCGAGGCGCTGCGGATCCTGCACGGCAACCCGGCCGAGGGCAGCGCCCCGGTCACGGTGGACGTGGTGTTCCTCGACATCCGGATGCCCGGCCTGGACGGCCTGGAACTGGCCCGCGTGCTCTCCGCGATGGCCGACCCGCCGCCGATCGTGTTCGTCACCGCGCACGACGACCGCGCCGTCGACGCCTACGAGGTCGGCGCCGTCGACTACCTGCTCAAGCCGTTGCGCAGCGAGCGCCTGGCCGGCTCCCTGGACCGCACGATCGCCCTGCGCGGCCCGCGCGGCCCGGTCGCGCCGTCCGCCGGGGCAGCGCAACAGAAGCGCGTCGCGCCGGAGACGACCGACGACGAAGTGATCCCGGTGGAGCTGGCCGGCACCACCAAGATCGTGCCGCGGTCGTCGATCCGGTTCGTCGAGGCACAGGGCGACTACGCCCGGCTGCACACCACCGACGGCAGCCACCTGGTCCGGATCCCGGTCTCGGTGCTCGAGGACCGCTGGGGCGAGGCAGGCTTCGTCCGCATCCACCGGGCCTACCTGGTGGCGCTGCACCTGATCACCGAGCTGCGGATGTCGGGCTCCGGGTACGTGGTCCGCCTCGGCCAGGGCTCGACCGCGATCGAGCTCCCGGTCAGCCGCCGGCACACCGCGGGGCTCAAGCGGACCCTGCGGGGCCGCCCGCAGCGTCCACCCCGCGGTCCGGAGGACGGGACGGACGGGCCGATCCGGCCCTGACAGACCGTCATCGGCCCCTGATCACGCTCCGCAGTCCGTCACCCGCGTGGCGTCACCTCAGGGAGTCGATCGTCGCCTAACCTGGTGATCGGTGAAACCTTTCGGGTTACCTCACGCGCCCACCCTCCGTCACCTCGCCGGCCGCGGCGCCGTGACCGCCGCCGCATTGATCGCCGTCCTCGCGCTGCTCGCGGCATGCTCGATGTCACAGGCCGAACCCCGCCGTCCC
>JAKDNL010000607.1 GCA_030451825.1 Pseudonocardia sp.
GGAGCGCAGCGGCCGCACCCCCAGCTCCCCGCCCTCGAGCACCTCGGCGTGCCGGACGGTCACCCGATCCCCCGCCGCTCCGCCACGCACCCGCAGCCGGACCCAGCCGACGACGTTCTCCCCGAAGTCGACCAGCTGCGCCCCCGACGGCGTACGCGTCACCGACCGGGCCGCAACCCTGGCCACCACCCGCACCGGTGGGCTCCCGGCCGGGAACAGGCGGCCGAGGTCCTCGTCGAGCACGTCCACCGGCTCCGGGTCGGCCGGGCCGGGACCGCGCAGGTCGGTGAGCTGGCCGTCGTAGAGGTCGTCGCCGAGGATCCCGCTCGGGCTCGCGGTCCAGGTGTCGTCGGTGGCCAAGGTGTGCGACGAGCCGTCGGCACACCGCACCTCCAGCTGGGCCAGCGCGGCCAGCCGGTCGCCGTAGAAGGCGCGGACGCCCTCCCAGCCCAGCCGGCCGCGGTGCCAACCGTTGCCGAGAAGGATCTCCAGCGTGTTCGCACCGGCGCGCAGCTGCGCGGTGACGTCGTGCGTGCGGTACCGCAGCCGGTCCGGGTACGTCGTCCAGCCTGGGGCCAGGTGGTGATCGCCCACCCGCTGCCCGTTCAGGGTGGCCACGTGCACGCCGAGCGAGCTCACGTGCAGTCGGGCGTGCACGACGTCGCCGGGCAGCTCCAGCGCTCCGGCCAGCACCGGCGCCGGGTCCCCGATCCGCCCGATCGTGCGCGGTGTGACGAACCGGGCCGACCAGTCGGACCCGGCCAGCAGCGGAGTCTCGAACGCGGTGGGCTCGCTCCAGTCCGTCCAGCCCCGCACCCCCCGCACCCGGACCCGCACCCGTCCGCGCGCCCGGGACCCCATCGCAGCGAACGGCCAGTCGACGAGCACCTGTTGCGGGCCCTCGACCCGGTGGTGGTGCACCCGGCCGACGAGGTCGTCGGTCAGCTCGATCTCGGCGACGGTGGCTTCCGGGGTATCCGGGGTATCCGGGGGCAGCCGCCAGGACAGCCGCGGCGCGGCCCGTCCGACGACCACCGGACCGGGCCCCTGGTCGAGATGCTCGAAGCGGACGGGGGTCGGTCGGATCGACGGTGACACGCGGCCTCCTGCTTGAAACGTTTTATTTCCGATCAACGACGCTACGATGGCGGTGGGGCACCGTCAACAGCGGTCGCAGGGCGAGCGGGAGTGTGGGGTCGTGGCGGGCGGGACACCGAGCATGAAGGACGTGGCCGCCCGGGCCGGGGTATCGCTCGGCACGGTGTCCAACGCGCTGAACAAGCCGCACCAGGTGAGCGGGCCGACCCGGGATCGGGTGCTGGCCGCGATCGACGCGCTCGGCTTCGTGCGCAACGAGTCCGCCCGCCAGCTCCGGTCCGGTCGCAGCCACACATTGGCCTTCGTCGTGCTGGACGCGGGCAACCCGTTCTTCACCGACGTCGCACGCGGGGTCGAGGAGGTCGCCGAGGCGCAGGGACGGGCGGTGTTCCTGTGCAACAGCGCGGAGAGCAGCGCGCGCGAGGACTCCTATCTGGACATACTCGAGCAGCAACGGGTGGAGGGCGTGCTGCTCACCCCGGTGCACCGTCCGGACCAGCGGATCGCCCAGCTGCGCCGGCACGGCATCCCGGTGGTCGTGGTCGACCGCGACGCCGGCCCGGACCACTGCTCGGTCACCGTGGACGACGTGCGCGGCGGCGAGCTCGCGGTCACCCACCTGCTCGAAGGCGGGCACGAGCGGATCGCGTTCGTCGGCGGTCCACTGTCGATCGGGCAGGCCCGCGACCGGCTCGCCGGCGCGCGTCTGGCCACCGCGTCGGTCGGGACGCCGGACCCGGTCGTGCTGGAGACCTCGGCGCTCAACGTCGCCGAGGGGCGGCGTGCCGGGGAACGGCTGGTCGGGCTGCCGGCATCGCGCCGGCCCACCGCGGCGTTCTGCGCGAACGACCTGCTCGCACTCGGCCTGCTGCAGCAGATGGTGCGGATGGGTCGCGACGTACCCGGCGACCTGGCGATCGTCGGCTACGACGACATCGAGTTCGCCGAGGCCGCCACCGTCTCGTTGACCTCGGTCAGCCAGCCGCGACACATGCTCGGACGCACCGCGGCCGAGCTGTTGCTGGCCGAGGCCCGACACGACCCCGAGCACGTCCACCAGCAGCTCGTGTTCACCCCCGAGCTGATGGTGCGGGCCTCGACCGGAGCCCACCCCGCGCGCTGACGCAGGCTTGCGAAGCGCACAAGATCACCGCAACTGGCAGGAACGCGACAGATCTGTCGCTTCTGTGCCAGTTGCGACGATCATCGGAGCCGACTCGCCGGAGCTCAGCCGGACAGCCGTCCGTGGAACGCGCGGATGTGGGCCTCGATCCGGTCGGCCGCCAGCGCGCCGTCGCGCGCCTGCACCGCGGCGTGGATCTCTCGGTGTTCGCGCCGCAGTCGCGCGCGCAGCCGACCCCAGTCCTCGTCGCCGTGCATGCCGCCGAGCAGGGTCGTGCGCACGGACTCGCGGATCGCCACCGTCAGCTCGCCGACCAGCCGGTTCCCGCCGGACCCTGCGATCGCCACGTGGTAGGCGGTGTCCAGGTCACTGAAGGCCTCCCGGCCCAGGTCGGCGTCCATCGCCGCGAGCGTGGTCACCATCCGGTCCAGGTCGTCGTCGGTCCTGCGGTCCGCCGCGAGCGTCGCGCTGAAACGCTCCAGCATCACCCGTGCCTCGGTCACGTCCTGTACCGGGAACGAGTCGACGGCCAGGTGCACCCGAAGCAGCCGGGTCAGCGCCCGTGCCGGGGCCGGCACGACGACGGTGCCGGAGCCGGCGCCGGTGCCGACCTGGGAGCGGATCACGCCCTGGGCCTGCAGCACCCGCAGCGCCTCCCGCACCGCCTGACGGCTGGCGCCGAGCTGGGCGGCGAGCTCGCGCTCGGGCGGCAACCGGTCGCCGGGCCGCAGGTCGCCCGCGGTGAGCCGCGCCTCGACGTGGCCCAGCACCAGCTCGTAGGTCGCGGGGCGCCCCGTCGTCCGGCCCACCGGGGTCTCGGTCACGTCTGCCCTCCCGCTGGACGGCCCGGGTGGGGCGCGTCTACTGTCGTGCCGTCTTGGTCGGACCATAGCCCACCGCCCACCACCGGAGGCTCCATGACCGTCGGACTCATGGTCACCTGCATGAACGACGCGCTGTTCCCGGACACCGGCAAGGCCGTCGTGACGCTGCTGCGCCGCCTGGGCGTCGAGGTCGCGTTCCCCACCGCGCAGACCTGCTGCGGCCAGCCGATGGTCAACACCGGCTACCTCGACGAGGCGGTGCCGCTGGTGCGCAACCACCTCGACGCGTTCGCCGGGTGCGAGGCGATCGTGGCGCCGTCCGGGTCGTGCGCCGGGTCGGTGCGGCATCAGCACCGTCTGGTGGCCGAGCGGACCCGGGATCGGAGCCTGGTCCAAGCCGTGGATGCGTCTCCGCCGGTGTACGAGCTCTCCGAGTACCTGGTCGATGTGCTGGGCGTGACCGCCGTCGGCGCGTACTTCCCGCACCGCGTCACCTACCACCCGACGTGCCACTCGCTGCGGATGCTCGGGGTCGGTGACCGGCCGTTGTCGCTGCTGCGCGCGGTGCGCGGGATCCGGCTGGAGGCGCTGCCCGGCGCCGACGAGTGCTGCGGGTTCGGCGGGACGTTCGCGATGAAGAACGCGGAGGCGTCGATCGCGATGGGCAACGACAAGGCCCACCATGTGCGCGAGACCGGCGCCGAGGTGCTGGTCGCGGGCGACAACTCGTGCCTGATGCACGTCGGGGGGCTGCTGTCCCGGCAACGCTCGGGGGTGCGGGTGATGCACCTGGCCGAGGTGCTCGCGCAGACCGAGCCGGTCGTGGCCTCGGCG
>JAKDNL010000080.1 GCA_030451825.1 Pseudonocardia sp.
GGCACGTAGGCCGCACCGGCCCGGAACACACCGAAGATCGCGACGACCATCTCGACGTCGCGCCGAAGCAGTACCGCGACCGGATCCTCGGCCCGCACCCCGAGCTCGATCAGGGCGTGCGCGAGCCGGTTCGCCTGCCGGTCCAGCTCGGCGTAGGTCAGGCTGCGTCCCCGGCACACCACGGCGACCCCGTCCGGGTTCCGGTGCACCTGGGCCGCGAACTCGTCCAGGCACAGGCCGCGAGAACGCTCGGCGACGACCGCGGTACCCATCGCGAGCATCCGACGCCGCTCGTCGGGGTCGAGCATCCGGAGCCGGGCCACCGGCCGGTCCGGGTGGCGGACCATGTCCGCCACCAGCGTCGCCATCCAGCGCAGGTAGCTGCGCACCCTCGCCTCGTCGAGCACCGACGGCCGGTAGCCGACACGCAGGACGATCGACTCGTCGGGCAGGACGACGAGGTTGAACGGGTAGTGCGTGCCGTCGGTGGCGTCGACGCCGTCGAGCTCCACCCCGGGGGCGAGCGTGACGCCGGTGCGCGCGGAGGAGGGCAGGTTCTCGGTCACCAGCAGCGTGTCGAACAGGTCCCCGGCCCCGACGGCGCGCTGGACGTCGGCCAGCCCGACGTGGTGGTGCTCGCTCATCGCCACGGACTGCGCGTGCACCGCGTCCAGCACGTCTCCCGCGGTGTCGGTCATCTCGTGGCGGACCCGGACGACGATGGTGTTGCCCAGCTGGCCGATCATCGTCTCGATGCCGTCCACCTGGCTGGAACGCCCGGAGACCGGGCAGCCGAACAGGACGTCGCGCCGGCCGGTGAGCTGCCCGAGCAGCAGGCCCCACGCGGACTGCATCACCGTCGCCAGCGTCACGCCCCGGGCGCGGGTGAACGCGCGGATCTCGTCGCTGAGCCCGGAGCCGAGCTCGATCCAGGTCCGCTCGGGTGCTTCGAGATCCGCCTCCCGGCCCGGCTGCGCGAGCCGCGTGCCGTCGTCCACGCCGGCGAGCAGCTCGCGCCAGCTCCGCAGCGACCGGTCCGGGTCCGTGCCGGCCAGCCAGCGCAGGAACCCGCTCGCCGGGGCGGACTCCGGGGCCGGCGGGCCGGACCCCAGCTCGTCGTAGATCGCGAAGAGCTCCCGGCACACCAGCGGCATCGACCAGCCGTCGAGCAGCGCATGGTGGTTCGTGACGATCAGGCGGTGCCGCCCGTCGTCGAGGGTGCACAGCAGGAACCGGATCAGCGGCGGCCGGTCCGGGCGCCACGGACGGTCGAGCTCGGCCCGCGCCAGCGCGGCGACGGCCCTGTCAATCTCTCCGGGGTCGCGCTCTCCCGGGTCGCGCCCGGACAGATCCACGTGCCGCCACCCGGGCTCGACGGCCGGCGGCACCACCTGCACCACCTCGCCGGTCGAGGTCGTGGCCAGGTAGGTCCGCAACGCGGGCCGTCGCGCCAGCAGCTCGCCGACCGCGGCCCCGAGGCGGGCCGGGTCCAGGTCGGCGATGAGGTGGTGGACGGCCTGCACGAGGTAGACCTCGGCGTCGCGGTCCCCGCGCGCGAAGCTGTGGAACGTCAGCCCGGCCTGCAGGGCGGTGGCCGGCAGGACGTCGGCGACCGGGCGCACGCGCTCGAGGTCGTCGATCGTGGTCTGGTCGACGCTCACCAGCGCCACGTCGGAAGGGGTGAGCCCGCCGGAGGTCCGCGCGGCGTGTGCGGCCAGCCCGTCCAGGGCCGCCGCCCAGGCTGCCCGCAGGTCGGCCAGCGCGTCGGGGTCGACGTCCGCGGCCGCGGTCCACTCCACGACCAGGCCGGGCGCGCCCGCGGGGTCCGGGCGCACCGAGCAGCGCAGCAGCAGCGGCCGCTCCGGTGCCGGTTCGTCGGGCTCGACGAGCGGGTCCGGATCCGCCCCGGCCGGGTCGAACCGCACCGCCAGCGGCGGCACCGGTGCCGCGGCCAGCTCCGGTCCGGCGACCGCGTCGATGTGGCGGAGGATCCCGAACCCGGCTCCCCCGTCCGGCGCGGCCCGCACCGCCTCCTTGACCTCGCGGACGAGCCGGCCCGCCGCGTCGCCACCGGCCAGCGCGTCGTCGAGGTCGGGTCCGGACAGGACCGGGCCCAGCGGCGCGCGGACCGGGAACTCGCAGCTGAAACGCCCGACCGTGCGGGACACGTCGATCCCGGGCGCGAGCGGTGCCCGCCCGGTGCCCTGCAGCATGACCGGCGGAAGGACCGCAGGATTCACAGGGCCGCGGGACCGTCGCCACGCCAGTGCGAGGGCGGTCAGCAGGATCTCCTCGGGCTCGGCGCGGTAGGCGGCCGGGAGCGCGGTCAGCACCGCGTCGGTGACCGGCGCCGAGACCCGGGTCAGCACCCGGGACGCGCTCGCCGCGGCACGCCGGGCCAGCTCCGGGGGCCGCCCGGTGATGCCGCCGGCACCGTCATCGGCGTCCGCGAGGGCGGCGCGCCAGTGCTCGAGCTCGGCGCGGCGGGCCCCGCTCGCGCCCTGCTCGGCGAGCAGCGTCGCGTACCGGCGCCACGACGTGCCGGCGGGCTCGAGGTCCGGCGTGCGGCCGTCGTGGATCGCGCCGCAGGCCTCGGCGAGGTCGGCGAGCAGGATCGGCCAGGACCACGCGTCGGCCACGAGCGGGTTCGCCAGCACCCGGACGCGGTGCGAGCCCGCGCCGTCGCCGGGCAGGAGCGCGACCCGCAGCAGGTCCCCGGCGCCCGGATCGAGCTCCCCGGCCAGCCGCTCGGCCAGGCCAGGTGTGTCCGCGTCCGACACGATCTCGACCGAGCGGGAGGCGTCCACCTCCTCCGGCGCGCGCACCGTGAGCTCCCGCGCCCCGGGCTCGCCGGTCACGAGCAGGCGCAGCGCGTCGTGGTGCTCCAGCACGACCGCCACGGCCTCGACCAGCCCGGCCGGGGTCGGGCGCCCGGCCAGGCGCAGCGTCGAGCAGAACGCGCGCGCGTCCCCGTCGAGGAGGCCCTGCGCCCCGGGTGGGACCGGGACCGGGCCGACCGGCGAGTCCGGCGCCCCGCCGGCGCCGTCGTCGACCCCCGGCGCGGCCGCGGCGAGCGCCCCGAGGTCCTGGCCGCCGAAGAGCTGCGCCGGGCGCAGCACGAGGTCGTGGGCGCGCAGCCGGCTGCTCACCGCGATCGCGGTGATGCTGTCCCCGCCCAGGGCGACGAACTCGTCGTCGACGCCGGCCCGATCCAGCCCGAGCACCTCGGCCACGGCCTCGCACACCGCCCGCTCCGCCGCCGTGCCCGCGGCCCGGCCGGTGCCGGTGACCTGCGGTGCCGGCAGCGCGTGCCGGTCCAGCTTGCCGTTGGTCGTGACCGGCAGCACGTCCAGCACCACCAGGGCCGAGGGCACCAGGTGGCCGGGCAGCCGGGCGGACAGCGCCTGGCGGACGGTGTCCGCCGTGACCGGGCGGGCATCCGGCACCACCGTGTCCGGAACGACGGTGTCCGGAACCACGTAGCCCACCAGCTGGGTCCGGCCCACGTCGGTGCGGCCGGCGGCGGCCGCCGCACCGACGCCGTCGACGGCGGCGAGCTCGGCCTCGACCTCCCCGATCTCGACGCGATGGCCGCGGATCTTGACCTGACCGTCGCCGCGGCCCCGGTACTCCAGCCCGCGCCCGGGTACCCACCGCACCCGGTCCCCGGTGCGGTACATGCGCTCCCCCGGTGCCCCGAACGGGTCCGGGACGAACCGTTCCGCGGTCAGGCCGGGCCGGCCGAGGTACCCCCGGGCCAGCTGCGGTCCGGCCAGGTACAGCTCCCCGACCGCGCCGTGCGGCACGGGTTGCAGCGCGGGGTCGAGCGCGTAGGCCCGGGTGCCCGCGAGCGCCCGGCCGATCGTCGGCTCCCCCGCCACGATCGACGCCCAGGTCGCGTCCACGGTCGCCTCGGTCGGGCCGTAGAGGTTGTGGGCCGTGACGCCGGAACGGGCGACCCGCCGCCACAGGGCGGGCGGGGTCGCCTCCCCACCGAGGACCAGCACCCGCGGCGCCGGCGGCGTCAGCAGCCCGGCGTCGACGAGCAGCGCGGCCAGCGACGGTGTCGTGTCGACGACGTCGATCCGGTCCCGCGCGTAGGCCGCCAGCAGCGCCTCGGCGTCGCGCGCCCGGTCTGCGTCGTAGAGGTGCAGCTCGTGGCCGCAGAGCATCCAGATCAGCTGGTCGACCGAGGCGTCGAACGCGAACGAGTACGTGTGCGCGACGCGCAGCACCCGCCCGTGCACGCCATCCGCCCCGTCCGCCCCGGCGGCGTCGGCGACGATCGTCGACCGGTGGTGGCGCAGCAGGTGGGCCAGTCCCCCGGTCCGGATCTGCACGCCCTTGGGCCGCCCGGTCGATCCGGACGTGAACACGACGTAGGCGAGGTGGTCGGGATGCCGCGGCGCGCCGAGCTCGTCGGCGGCGAGCGGCCCGCCGGGCAGCCCGGCCAGCTCGGCGACGACTTCGGGCGAGTCCAGCGCCGTCACGCCGGCGCGGACGCCGTCCAGCTCGCCGGGGGAGTCCCCGGTGGTGAGTACGAGAGCCGAGCCGGACTCGGCGATCAGCTCGCGGCGGCGCCGGGCCGGGTGCGCCGGGTCCAGCGCGAGGTAGGCGGCGCCGGCGTCCAGCACGGCGAGCAGCGCGACGACCAGGTCGGCGGTGCGCGGCAGGGACAGCGCCACGACGTCGTCCGGCCCGATCCCCCGGGCCCGCAGCACGCGAGCGAGCCGGTGCACCCGCCCGGCGAGATCGGCGGTGGACATCCGCTGCGAGCCCCGCACCAGCGCGGTCCGGTCCGGGGCCTGCGCCGCGAGCCGGTCCAGCACGGCCGGGACGTCCGGCGGTGCGTCACCCGGGCCGGGGACCATCCAGGCCGCCAGCAGCGCCTCCCGCTCGTCCGGCGCGAGCAGCTCGATCCGGCCGAGCGCCGGGGCGTTCTCAGCGGTCAGCTCCGTGATCATGCGGTGCAGCGCGTGCATCCGCGCCTCGACGCCGGCCTGGTCGTTCGTCCGGGCGTCCACCTCGAACCGGAGCAGGAGACCGCCCTCGGCGGTCGGGGTGACGGTCAGCCCCAGGTCCTGCGGGGGGCCGCCGGCGACGTTGCGCATGTGGCCCGGCGCGCCGGCGAAGTCGATCGCATAGTCGAAGGCCTTGACGTTGATCCCGCACCCGTGCAGCAGCGCGCCGATCCTCGGCACCCCGAGGTCGTGGGGCAGGTCCCCGCCCCGGTAGCGCTGGTGGGCCCGCATCCCGCGCAGCGCCTCGGCGACCCGGCCGCTGAGCTCGTCGAGCCGGTCGCCGCCGTGCACGCTCACCCGCAGCGGCAGCAGGTTCACCGCCATCGCCGGTGTGCGCAGCAACGCCCGGTCCGGCCGGCACATCAGCGGCACGGCGACGAGTACGTCGGACTCCCCGCGGATCCGGTACAGGAACGCGGCGAAGCAGCCCACCAGGACATCGACCCACGTCGCCGACGTCCGCTCGGCCGCATCGCGCATCCGCGCCACCGTCTCGGCCGGCACGACGGCGGTCGCCGCCACGGTCTTCTCCGGCGGCCCGGACGCCTCGCCGCCCTGGCCGCCGAGCTCGGGCAGCGGGGTGAGCCGGTCGCGCCAGTAGTCACGGTCCTGATCGCGCTGCGCGCTCTCCCGGTAGGCCCGGTCGGACTCGACGACGTCGGCGATCCGCCCGAACGATGACGCCGACACCTCGGTGCCGCGGACCAGGGCCGTGTAGCGGGCGCCGACCCGGCGGGCCAGCATCGCCGCGGAGTACCCGTCGATGATCACGTGGTGGAAGAGCTGGATCCACCACACCTGGTGGTCCGACACCCGCAGCAGGGTCTGCGAGTCCAGCCGGCACCCCACCATCTCCCGGCAGGCCTCCGCGGTGCGGGCGCGCTCGGCCTGCACCCGGGCGTGCGCGGACGTGACCGGGTCCTTCTCCGCCCGCAGGTCCACGACCACCGGCGGCTGCGCCGGCTCCCCGGTCAGGAACTGGCGCGGGCCCTGCGGCGTGTCGAGCAGCCGCAGCCGCAGCGTCTGCGCCTCGGCGACCGTGGCCCGCACCGCCTCGGCCAGCGCCTCGACGTCGACCGGATCCGGGCTGTCGATCTCCACGACGTCCCCGACCACGTAGTGCGGCGAGTCGGGTTCCATCCGCTGGGCGTTCCAGATGCCGAGCTGGGCGCCGGTCAGGTCGTAGGTCGGGGGCACCGAACTCACGCGTCGTGCTCCTTCTCCTGGTGGTCGTGGTCGTGGTCGTGGTGATCGTCGTCGTCGTCATCGTCGAAGAAGGAGGTGCCGAGCTTCCAGTAGCCGGTGACGTGGCTGTCCGCGCGCCCGAGGCCCAGCTCACCCCGGACCCAGCGGCGCAACGGTTTGATCGTCCCGGCCTCGCCGGCGATCCAGGCGTAGACCCGCTCGCCGTCGGGCACCGTGATCGAGCGGATCGCGCGTTCCCACCCGTCGTCGCGACCGGGCGCGAGGTCACCGCGGTGCACCCAGCTCACGTCGACGCCGGGCGGCGCGGACAGCGCGATCTCCTCCGAGGCGTCTCCGACCTCGAGGAACGCCCACCCGCGGGCCGTGCGGGGCATCCGCTCCAGCCATCGCGCGACCGCGGGCAACGCCGTGATGTCGCCGGCCAGCAGGTAGCGGTCGTAGCCCTGGGGCACGGCGAGCCCGCCGGGCGGCCCGGCGACGTGCACCGGGTCGCCCGGCGCGGCGCTCATCGCCCACGCGGACCCGATCCCGTCACCGTGCACGGCGACGTCGAGGTCGAGCTCGCCGGTGTCCGCGTCGTGGCGGCGCACCGTGTACTCCCGCGACGGCGGGAACGGCGACGGCCAGCTCAGCCGCGTCCCGTCGCGTTCGGGCAGTCGCACCGTGCCGTCCGGGTCCGGGAAGATGACGCGCACGTGCTCGTCGGGAACGTGGCTCTCGAAGCCGGCCAGTGCGGGCCCGCCGAGGGTCAGGCGCCGCAGCCCCGAGCCCAGCCACCCGGTGCGCAGCACCTCCAGCCGTCGGATCCCGACCGGGTACGGGACCTCGGCGCCCCCCGTACCGGCCAGCACCTCGGCCAGCCGCTCGGTGTGGCGTCGCCGGTCGTGATCGCGACTCACGGTGTCGCCCCCAGAAGTGTCGTCCAGTGCCGCAGCACGGGCTCTTCGGCCAGGTCCGGGAACTCGAGCTCCGGGGCGCCGCCCGCGCGCCAGCGTTCCACCAGCGCCATCAACCGGACGGAGTCCAGGCCCCGGTCGAACAGGTCCTCGTCGGCGTCGAGCTCGGCCGGGTCGCAGCCGAGCAGCTCGGCCACGTCGTGGCGGACCCGCTCGGCGGTCAGCCCGCTCACCGGGCGCCCTCCGCGGCCGGGACGCCGTCCGAGCTCTTGTCGGACAGGCCCAGGGCCGCGAGCGCCGCGTCCGTGGTGAGGACCACGCCGCACCGCTGGGCGACGTACTCCAGGGTCTGCTCGTGGTGACGGCGGGAGAAGTCCGCGACACCGTCGGCGACCATGAACACCTTCACGTCGCGCATGAACGCCTCGAGCGCGGTGGCCTTGCACCCGATGTGCGCGTAGACCCCGGTGATCAGCAGCTGGTCCCGGCCGCGTTCGGCCAGCAGCTCGGCGAACGCGCTGCGCTGGAACGCGCTGTAGCGCCACTTGGTCATCTGCACGTCGAGCGGCGCCGGCGCGAGCTCGTCGACGATGTCCTCGGCGTGCGGGTCGGTGTCGATCACCGACCCGATCCCGTCCCCCCAGAACTCGGTGAGCAGGCCGCGCTCGTCCGGGGCCTGGCGGCCGGGCTGGGCGGTGTAGAACACCGGGATGTCACGGGCCCGGCAGGCCGCGATGAGCGCCGCGATGTTCGTGGTCAGCCCGTCCACCGGGTCCTGGCCCGGCGTGAACGGGGCCAGGAAGTAGCGCTGCATGTCGTGCACCAGCAGGGCGGCCCGGTCCGGATCCGGGCTCCACCGCACCCGGCCGGCGGGGACCTCGGCCGCCACGGGCATCGGGTAGGGCTCGATCCTCGGTAGGGACATGTGACTCACTTCCTCAGGTCGTGGCGACGGCGGTCAGGGCCGCCCGGAGTTCGCGCTTGCTGGTCTTGCCGACGCCGGTCACCGGGAAGGCGTCGACGACCTCGATCAGGTCCGGGACGTTGAACGACGCCGCGCCCCGGTCGCGGACGTAGCGGCGCAGCTCCGCCCCGGTGGGCACCGCCTCGCCCGAGGCCGGGACGACGTAGGCGCAGGTGCGCTCCCCCATGAACTCGTCGGGTACCCCGACCACGGCCGCGTCGAGTACGCCGGGGTGGGCCATCAGGTGGTTCTCGACCTCCTCCGGAGCGACCTTCTCGCCGCCCCGGTTGATCTGTTCCTTGACCCGGCCCACGACCTCGAGGTGCCCGGTCGGGTAGCGCCGGACGAGGTCACCGGTCCGGTAGAACCCGTCCGGGGTGAACGTCGTCCGGTTGTGCTCGGCCGCGCGGTAGTAGCCGTGGATCGTGTAGGGCCCGCGGGTGAGCAGCGCGCCGACCTCGCCGTCGGGCACCTCGGCGGCCCCGGAGACCGACGGGTCGTCCGGGTCGACGACCCTGATCTCGTCGTCCGGGGAGATCGGACGCCCCTGGGTGGTCGCGACGATCTCCTCCGGGTCGTCGAGGCGGGTGTAGTTGACCAGCCCCTCGGCCATCCCGAAGACCTGCTGCAGGGTGACGTCGAGCCCGTCGGAGATGCGGCGGGCGAGCTCGGGCCCGCACTTGGCCCCGCCGACCAGCAGCACGCGCAGGCTGGACAGGTCGTGGGTGGTGGCGGCCGCGGCCTGGGCCCACGCTGCGGCCAGCGGCGGGACCACCCCGGAGATCGTCACGCGCTCGGACTCGATCAGCCGGAACACGGCCGCCGCGTCCGGGTGGGGAGCGAGCACCGTCGTCGCGCCGGCGTGCAGGGCGCCGAGCACGCCGGGCGAGCTGAGCGGGAAGTTGTGCGCCACCGGCAGCGCCGCGAGGTACACGCTCTCCGGGCGGAGGGCGCAGATCCGCACGCTCTCCCGGACCGAGTAGATGTACTCGTCGTGCGTGCGCGGGATCAGCTTGGGCAGGCCGGTGCTCCCGCCGGAGAGCTGCAGGAACGCCACGCCCTCCGGGTCGGGGTCGGGCAGCCGGCGCGGCGCGGCGGCGGACAGCTCGGCCAGCGGCACCGTGTCCGGAGCCCGCCCGGCGACGATCACGTGCCGGACCGACGCGACCTCGGCGGCCACCGCGCGGGCGAGGGCGGCGTGGTCGTGTCGCTGGTGGGTGTCGACGGTGAGGATCGCGGCCGCCTCGCTCTGCGCGGCGATGTGGCGGAGCTCGCTGTGCCGGTGCGCCGGCAGCGCGAACACCGGCCACACCCCGGCACGGAACATCGCGAAGATCACCGGCACGAACTCCGGCACGTTCGGCAGCGCCACCACGACCCGCTCGCCCGGGCGCAGGCCGAGCTCGACCAGGCCGGCGGCCAGGCGGTGCGCGTGCTCGTCGACGTCGGCATAGCTGTGCCGCACCGTGGTGTCCGCGCCGTCGACGACGGCGGTGCGCTCGGCGTGCGCCGTGGCGAGCACGTCGAGCAGGGCACCGAGCGTCTGGCCACGCCAGTACCCCGCGGCGCGGTACCGGGCGGCCAGCTCGGGCGGGAACGGCGTGTGGTCCGGGCCGGTCACGCCTCGGCGTCCAGGCCGACCGCACGCAGCAGGGTGCGGAACTTGGCGCCGGTCTCGGCCAGCTCGGACTCGGGGTCGGAACCCGCGACCACGCCCGCTCCGGCGAAGAGCCGGACGGTGTCCGCGCAGACCTCGGCGCTGCGGATCGTGACGACCCACTCCCCGTCGCCGTCGGCGGCGCACCAGCCGACCATGCCGCTGTAGTAGCCGCGGTCCGCCGACTCGATGTCGAGGATGGCGCGCCGGGCCCGTTCCGCCGGTACGCCGCACACGGCCGGGGTCGGGTGCAGCGCCTCGGCCAGCGCGAGCGAGGACATCGACGGATCGGTCAGCTCCCCGGATATCCGGCTGGCGAGGTGCCACATCGTGGCGGTCCCCAGGACCTCGGGTTCGGCGGGGACGTCGACGTCGCGGCAGAACCGGCCGAGGATCTCGGCCACCCGGTCGGTGACCATCGCGTGCTCGCGCCGGTCCTTGTCGGAGCTGCGCAGGGCCGCCACCCGGCGCAGGTCCTCGTCCGGCTCACCGGTACGCGGCGCGGACCCGGCCAGCGGCACCGCGAGCACCCGCGTCCCGTGCCGGGAGACGAGCAGCTCCGGGCTCGCCCCGATCAGGGTGCGGGTGGCCGGATCGCCCCGGTCGGTGATGTCCGCCGCGAACACGTGCACGGTCGGCTCGGCACCGACCAGCCGGGCCAGCAACGCCGGTACGGCGACCGGCTCCCCCGCGGTCATCTCCAGGCCGCGGGCCAGGACCACCTTGCGCAGCTCCCCCTCGGCGATCAGGTCGAGCGCGCTGCGGACCCCGGCGGTGTACTCCTGCGGGCTCGACTCCCGCCGCATCGTCCACGTCGTGGGCAGACCGGCCGTCTCCGACCCGGCCCGGAGCGCGGACGCGACGGCGTCACCGTCCGGGGCCTCGGCCTGGCGGACCAGGGCCGGGACGACCAGCCTCGCGCACTCCTCCGGGCGGAAGCCCAGCGCGCCGACCACCATCGGGTCGCGCACGCCCGCGTCGGCCGCGCGGGCCATCGCGGCGGCCGCTGCCTCGGCGTGCGACTCGTCGGGACGGCGGTGGACGGTCGCGTGCACGCCGTCGGCGAGCAGCGTGCCCCGGGGCGAGCTGTAGTAGAACGAGCCGGGCAGGTAGGCGGTCACCAGGTCGGCCGCCCGGTGCCGGGGCTCCGGACGGATCAGTGCCGATGTGGACATGCGGGAATTCCTCTCTCGACGTCGACTCCGGTCACGCGCCGAGCGTCGCGCCACCGTCGACCACCAATGCCTGCATCGTGATGTGCCGCGCGCCGTCCCCGGCGAGGAACAGCACCGCATCGGCGATGTCGTCCGACACCGCGACGCGGTCCAGCGGGATCCCCAGCCGGTAGCTGCCGGGATCACCGGCGAGCACCTCACCGAGGCCGTAACCGTCCGAGAAGGACGCCCGCAGCATGTCCGTGTCGGTCGAACCCGGGCAGACGATGTTGCACCGCACGTGCGGTGCCAACTCCAGTCCGAGCACCCGGGTGAGGGCGACCGCCGCGGCTTTCGAGGCGGCGTAGGCGGCCATCCCGGCGCGGGGCACCCCGGCCGCGTTCGACGCCACCGTGACGATGCTGCCCGCCCGCCGCTCGACCATCCGGGCCCCGACCGCCCGTGTCACGTTCCACACCCCGGTCGCGTTGACGTCCAGGCACGCATGCCAGTCGGCGTCCGCGGCGTCGAGCACCCGGCCGGTACGCAGCACGCCCGCGACGTTGGCCAGGGCCGTGATCGGGCCGAGTTCGTTCTCCACCCGGTCGACCGCGGCCCGGACCGCGCCGGCGTCGGTCACGTCGGCGACCAGACCCATGGTCGGTACCGGGGCCGCGCCCAACGAATCGGCGACCGCACGGACGCTGTCGTCCCGGTCCAGCAGTGCGACCGGCACACCGGCCGCGGCGAACGCCGACGCCACCGCGGCACCGATCCCACGGCTCGCACCCGTCACCAGGGCCACGCCAGTGGTCGGGGAGTTCATGGCGATCCTCAGCGTCGGGTTTCCTGTAGTTCGGACAGGCTAACCAAATCAGCTGCATCCGACGCACGCAAGGAGTTCGATCACCCGGGGTAATGCAGGTCACCCGGCTCGGCGGGGCTGGGCGGGATCGACGTCGGCCCGTCGAGGAGATCCGGTGCGGGTGCCGGTCGGACCCGGCCGCATCCGGTTGTGATCATAACCGCCGACCGAGCTTACTCTCCACGGATGGAAGGCTCGGTGACACGAACGCCCACGGGTGCGTCAGTACTCCGCGGCTCGCTCGGCGCGTTCCGCGGCCGGCTCACGGCGGCCGCTGCCCTGTTCGGCGGGCACCAGGCAGGTGAGGCGCTGGTCCCGGTGCTGGTGGGCGTCGTCATCGACGAAGCCGTCGGGACCGGCAGCACGACGGCGCTGATCGGCTGGCTGCTCGTGCTCGGTGTCGACTTCGCGTTCCTGTCGACCTGCTACCGCTTCGGCGCCCGTCAGGCCTGGCACGCCGACGTGCACGCGGACGCGCGGTTGCGGATGCAGCTCGCGGACCGCCTGCTGGATCCGCGAGGGGGCGCCGAGGCCGACCGGCTACCGGGCAGCCTGGCCACCGTCGCGGTCTCCGACGCCAAGCGGGTCGCGATCGTCAACTTCATGCTGCCGCTGGGGGTGGCCGCGATCGCGGCCGTCACCGTGTCCGCGATCGCGTTGCTCACCATCTCGCTGCCGCTGGGCCTGCTGATCCTGCTCGGCACGCCACCGCTGCTGTGGCTGGTCCATCGCGTGGGCAAGCCGCTGGAGAAGCGCAGCGAGACCGAGCAGGAACGCGCCGCCCAGGCCTCCGGTGTGGCCGCGGACCTGGTGAGCGGGATCCGGGTGCTCAAGGGCATCGGCGCCGAGCGCGCCGCCATGGCGCAGTACGTGGGCACCAGCCGGACCGCGCTCGGGGCGACGCTGCGGGCGACCCGCGCCGAGGCGGGCTTCCTCGGATCCGTCCAGCTGGCCAACGGGCTGTTCCTGGCGTTGATCGCGCTGGTCGGTGGGCGGCTCGCGGTCGGCGGCGAGATCAGCGTCGGAGGCCTCGTCGCCGCGGTCGGGCTGGCCCAGTTCCTGATCGGCCCGTTGCAGGTGTTCGGGTTCGTCAGCGCCCGGCTCGCGCAGGGCCGGGCGTCGGCGACCCGGATCGCCGCGGTGCTCACCGCCGACCACACCGTGGGCGCCGGACACGCCGCCGCACCGGTGGGGGTACCCGCCGGTGCGCTCGCGCTGCGACAGGTCTCCGGCGGCGGCCTCGACGACCTCGACCTCGACGTCCCGGCCGGGCAGCTGCTCGGTGTGGTGGCCCCGGACCCGGTGCAGGCCTCGGCACTGCTGCGGTGCCTGGGCCGCGAGTCCGAGCCCGAGTCGGGGCGGGTGGAGCTGGACGGCACACCGCTCGCCGACTACCCCCCGGACCTGGCGCGGGCCTACGTCCTGGTCGCCGTGCACGACGCGCACCTGTTCGTCGGCACCCTGCGCGACAACGTCCTTGCCGGCGGGGTCCCGGCCGGCGGGGTCCCGGCCGGCAGGGTCGCCGACCGCGATCTGGACCGGGTGATGGCGGCCGCCCAGGCCGACCAGGCCGCGGAGGCGCTCCCGCAGGGCCGCGACACCGACATCGCCGCCCGGGGCAGCTCGCTGTCCGGCGGCCAGCGCCAGCGGGTGGCGCTGGCCCGTGCGCTGGCGGCGGACGCGCCGGTGCTCGTGTTGCACGACCCCACGACCGCCGTCGACACGGTCACCGAGGCGGAGATCGCCGAGGGCCTGCGCGAGGTGCGCCACGACCGCACGACCGTGCTGGTGACCACCAGCCCGGCCCTGCTCGCCGTGACCGACCGGATCGTGGTCCTGGAGTCCGGCCGGATCCGGACCGAGGGCACGCACTCCGACCTGCTCCGTAACGACCCCGACTACCGTGCGCTGGTGACCGGATGACCCACCCCGAGACCGACCACCTGCTCCCGGTGGCCGACGGCGCGCGGATGCGCGCCGTGCTGAGTGACCTCGTCCGGCCGCACCGGTCGCTGGCCGTCCTCGCCCTGGTCACGCTCGTCGCCGGGGCCGCGGTCAGCCTGCTGACCGCGCCGCTGCTCGGGCGGATCGTGGACATCGTGGCCCAACAGCGCGGCGCCGACGCCGTCACCGGGCCGGTGCTCGGCCTGGTCGCGGTCGCCGTCGGCCAGGGTGTGCTGGCCGTCCTGGGGGTCGCGCTGATCGCCCGGGTCGGCGAGACGATGTTGGCCCGGCTGCGCGAACGGTTCGTCGACCGGGCGCTGCACCTTCCGCTGGAACGTCTGGAACGCGCCGGTTCGGGCGACTTGACCTCGCGGGTCACCGACGACGTGACGGTGGTCGGCGAGGCGGTACGCGAGGCGGTGCCCGAGTTCGCCCGCGCCGCCCTGCTCGTCGCGCTGACCCTGGTCGGTCTGGCCGCGCTGGACTGGCGGTTCCTGCTCGCCGCGCTGCTGGCCGTCCCGATCCAGGCGTGGACGGCGCGCTGGTTCCTGACCCGCTCGGCCCCGATCTACGGCGAGCAGCGCATCGCCGGCGGCGCCCAGCAGCAACAGCTGCTCGACACCGCCGCCGGGGTGACCACGGTGCGCGCCTTCCGGCTGGGTGAGCAGCACAGCGACCGGATCCGGGCCCGCGCCGAGCACGTGGTCGCCCTGGCCATGCGGGTGATCCGGTTGCAGACCCGGTTCTTCGGACGGCTCAACGGGGCCGAGTACGTCGGCGTGGCCGCGGTGCTGGTGGCCGGGTTCATGCTCGTCCGCGGGGGCGGGGCCACGATCGGTACGGCCAGCGCCGCGGCGCTGTACTTCATCAACCTGTTCACCCCGATCAACATCGTGCTGTTCCAGCTGGACGCGGCGCAGTCCGCCGCGGCCGGGCTGCGCCGTATCGTCGGAGTGGCCGACCTGCCGCCGGAGGCGAGGCCGGAGTCGCCGGCCCGCCCCGCCGACTCGCGGGTGCGCGCGTCCGGCCTCGGCCACTCCTACGTCGACGGCCACCCGGTGCTGCGCGGCATCCGCCTCGACGTCGAGCCCGGGGCACGGGTCGCGCTGGTCGGGGCCAGCGGTGCCGGGAAGACCACCCTGGCCAAGCTGGTGGCCGGGATGCATCGTCCGAGCACCGGCTGGGTCGACATCGGCGGCGCCCGCCTCGAGGACCAGGGCCCGGAGGTGGCCCGGAGCACGGTCGCGCTGGTCACCCAGGAGGTCCACGTCTTCGCTGGTCCACTGGCCGCGGACCTGCGCCTGGCCGGTCCGGAGGCGACCGACGAGCAGATGCGCGCGGCACTGGGCGCGGTCGGCGCCCTGGACTGGGCGAGCGCCCTGCCCGACGGGCTGGACACCGTGGTCGGCGACGGCGGGCACGAGCTCTCGGTCGTGCAGTCCCAGCAGCTCGCGCTGGCCCGGCTGATCCTGGCCGACCGCCCGGTCGTGATCCTGGACGAGGCGACGGCCGAGGCCGGCAGCTCCGGCGCACGCGTGCTGGAGAACGCCGCCGACGCCGCTCTGCGCGGCCGCACGTCACTGGTGGTGGCACACCGGCTGACGCAGGCGGCGAGCGCGGACGTCGTCGTCGTGCTGGACGCCGGGGAGGTCGTCGAACAGGGCTCGCACGAGGAGCTGGTGGCGGCCGGCGGGCGCTACGCGCAGCTGTGGTCGGCCTGGTCGGGGTTGCGCGACGAGCCGACCGCCGGGCTCGGCACCAGGGATCAGGTCAGGTAGTCGCCCATCCGCCGGAAGTAGTCGCCCGCCACGTGCTCGACGTCGCCGGCGTCGGCGACCCGCTGCAGGACCAGGCCGTACTGGCCGCCCCGCCAGGCGTCCGGCCCGGCCACCACGATCACCCCGGTGTCCTCGCGGGCGAAGACCCGGCCGTTCGTGCCGCCGCAGCGTTCTCTGGACACGCTCGCTTCCAGCACCCGTAGCCGGCGTCCCTCGTGCAGGCACCACGCGTTCGGGTAGGGCCCGGTCTGCGCCCGCACCAGGTTCACCAGGTCCCTCGCCGGCCGGTCCCAGGGGATGTGGTTGTCCGGGTCGGCGCGCTTGTGGAAGAACGACGCGTGCGCGGGGTCCTGGGTGAGCCAGTCGAACGGGCCGTTCTCGACCCGGTCGAACGCCTCGAGGGCCAGCGGCCCGAACAGCACCACCGTGCGTTCGAACAGATCCTCGGTGGTGTCGGTCGGGGTCACCGGCACCGTGCGCTGGGTGATGATCGGCCCGCGGTCGAGCTCGGCGTCCATCCAGTGCGCGGTGATCCCGACCTGGCTCTCGCCGTTGATCAGCGCCCAGTTCAGCGGCGAGAACCCGGCGTAGCGGGGCAGCAGCGAGTCGTGGGTGTTGACCGTGCCGCGGGTCGGCGCCGAGAAGACCTCCGGGGAGATCCAGGTCCGCCAGTTGCAGGCCACGCCGATCTCCGCGTCGTGCTCCTTGATGGCGCGGACCAGGTCGTCGTCGACGGCCTTCTCCCGGTAGAGCACCGGGATCGCGTTCTCCCGGGCGAGGTCGCCGAGCGACTCGTGGAAGATCGCCGGCGACCACTCCCCCTCCTCGGGGTGGCTGACCACGAGCACGACCTCGTGGTCCGACGCCATCAGGTCGGCGAGCAACCTGGCCCCCCACTTCTGGTAACCGAACAGCACGACGCGCACGGGGACGACCTCCTGGAGTGACTTCTGGGACGGGCGGGACCGGGTCAGGCAGCGACGCCGGTACGCGACCTGCGCACGGACGCGGTCAGGTTCTGGACCTCGGCCACCGCCGTCTGGTAGCTGAACCGCGGTTCGCCGTTGTAGCCGCCGAGCTGCCCGGCCTTGACCGCCGGCAGGTTCGCGAACGTCGGGAACTGCGCGATGATCTGCTTCTGGGGCAGCGAGAACGTGCGGATGTCGGTGCAGATGAGGTCGGCGGGGTACTTGGCGACCGTCTCCCAGGAGAGCTGCTCGAGGAAGTCGGTGTTCGGGTCGTCCTTGCGGGCGATGTCCATCCCGAGCTGGCCGTACCAGATCAATGTCGAGTAGAACTTCGGGCTCGCGACGTAGAACCCGTCGGTGTCGGCGTAGGCGAACTCGACGCGCAAGCCGGGCTTCTCCGCCAGCGCCCCCTTGAGGTCGTCGCCCGCGGCCCGGAACGTGTCCCGGGCCTGGGCGATCGCGGGGTCCTCGACGTTGCCGCCCAATCGCTCGGCCAACGTCTCGTATGCCGAGATGATCTCTGGGAGGGGTTTGGCCGACTCCTGGATGGAGTACACCGGGCAGATCTGCTCGATCTGGGCGATGTCGTCCTTGATCACCCACCGGCTCTCCGCGGTGGGTCCGTTCAGGCTGGCGATGAGCAGGTCCGGCTTGAGCGCTGCGAGCCTCTCCAGCGTCAGACCGTTGTAGTCCTCACCCCCGACCGAGGTGACGGCGGCGAGATCGATGTTGCCGGCCTGCAGGTTCGGGGTGCCGTCCTCGTCCTTCGACGGCCCGTAGAGCCCCAACGGGCGCACGCCGAAGTCCCACAACGCGGCCGCGCCGCTCACGTAGGTGACCACGCGCTGCGGCCGCTGCGGAAGGCTGAGCTTCTTGCCCCGGTCGTCGGTGTACTCCCAGGGGCCGGTCGCGGTGTCCGCGCCCCCGGACCCGCCGGACCCGGCGTCGCCACCACCCCCGCACGCGGCAAGGCCCAGGACCGCGGCCGCACCTCCGGCCACGGACAAGAAGGCCCGCCGACTGACGTCTTGCATCATCACCTCAGGATAGTAAAGGGAGGCTGGCTTTACTGGATCTTAGCCAGACTGCAGGGCGGGGCGAAACGCTCGGGTCGTGCCGTTCAGCGCCAGGCGGCCGCCGCGTCGGGATAGAAGTCCTCGAACATCCCGAGGTCGGTCGCCCGGTCGTAGTTCGGGTTGTCGCGGTGCTCCGACAGCGCGGCCACCGCACGCGAACCCGTACCGCGGGCGGGGTGGCCACGGTGCGCGCGTTCCGGCTGGGCGACGAGCACCTCGAGCGAGTGCGGAACCGAGCCCAGGACCTGGTCGCGATCGGACTGCGCAGGTCCAGGCGGAGATCTCGGCCCGGCCGGCGTTCGCGGCCCTGCCGGTGCCCCAGCAGCAGCGGGTGCGGTTCCTGAGCACCACGGAGCCGAAGTCCGCCGCGATCAGCCACGGAAGCCCGATCAGCTTCCCGTACACGCTGGACATGCTCGTCCCGCTGCTGGAGGGGATGCCCGCCCCGCAGCCGGTGAGCTGACCGGACACGACGGCGGGAATTCTGGCGGATCTGGCGGCCGGCGACCCGAAACTGTCGGGGGTCGAACGTATATTCGAGGTCGTGGTGATGGGGCAGCCGGTTCCGGAGGGCGTGGCGGCGATGCCGCCCGGCCCGGAACTGGCCGCCCTGCTCGATTCCCTGACCCCCACGCTGGTGCCCAACGACGACATCCACGACGTCCTGCTGGCCTGCTCACGCCAACTCGCGCACGCCCAGGCCCGGATGACGGCGCTGGTGGCGGAGGTGATGTGCCGGCGCCCGT
>JAKDNL010000608.1 GCA_030451825.1 Pseudonocardia sp.
TTGGGGGGGGTGGGGTGTGGCGGGTGGGGGGGGGCGGGGGTGGCCGGCCCCGCGCCGCCGGAGGCGGCGCGCTTGATCTCATAGAGGCAGATTCGGCAGTGCACGAGGACCCGGAAAGGCGCTTCGACGGCGAAAAGGACGGTCACCGTCACGTTCGGCGGTCACGCAATCAGGGATAGCAATGCGGATTCTGCCAGCTCAGACTGGCGTGCTCCTTGGAGCCAAGACGTCGGCAACGCCTGGACGATTGGAGGCCCGGCCACGTCATCGGCGCGACTACGCCCGCCAGGACCCGACCCTGGCCCACGCACACCATGGGGCCGCTCGGAGTCAGGTCGCTACTTGCGCCAACGACCGCCACTGGTCGAGCAGGTCCCCGTCCCCGGGCAATACCATCAGTGCGACGTGATCGGCACCAGCTGCGCGCTGTTCGTCGATCCGGCGGCTGATCGCCGCTACGTCCCCATGCGGCACGAGCGCGTCGATGAACTGGTCATTCAGGCCAGCAACATCAGCGTCACTGAATCCCATCCGGGCGAAGTGGCGCCGGTAGCCGACTTCGACGTCGCGTAGGAACCCGACCATCTCCCGGGCGGTGTCCCGTCCCCGCGCGGGATGAGCGTCGAGGACCACAGCCAGCTGCACGATAAGAGACAGATCGGGTCCGAGTCTCTTCCGGGCGCCCGCTGTGTACTCCGGCGTTGTGAACAGTGGCAGCGCCCCAGACGACCGCTCCCGAGCCAAGTCCAGCATTCGCGGGCCGAGGGCGGCCAGCACCCGGCCGGCGGCCGGCACCGGCGAGTCAGCGTGGTCCAGCCGATCCATGTAGTCGCTGACAGTGCGCAGTGGTCGCGGTCCGTGGGCGCCGCCAAGCCCGAGCAGCGCCCGCCCCGGGTAGTCCCGTTCGAGGGCTGCGAAAGAGGACGCGACGTCGCCGGCATCGAACTGGTCAGCGGGGAGGACAGCGGTACTGACCAGCGCCCTACGAGTCGTTCGGACGACCGCGCCAATCCGATCCAGGTCGGTCAAGAGCGGACCCGGTAGCCACAGGGAAGAGTAGCCGAGGTTCTCCAACTCGGGCGCTGCATCGAGAATTCGGGCCCAAGCCTCACTGTGCAGAACGACGCCGGTCCCGCCGGACATGGGTTGCACCATGGGCTCACGGTAGGAAACGCAGTACCGGTCCCGCACGCGAGTTCCGCCCTCTTGCTGCTCGCTGCCAGCCATCGCTTCCGGTCAGTCCCTCGCCTGGACACGAGCCAGACATTGCTGCCGGCGGGCCTGACGACATCGTCGGACGGATAATCTGGTATCGGCGTACCCGATAGCTGACCGACGGCGACGGATCTACCTCGCCACTCGGGGCCTGCTACTGCGGTGATGTCTGGTCCCGGATCCATGCGAGGTAGGCGGGGCTGCCGTCATGGATTGGCCGCGCGCTGACGCTTGGAACGTCGTAGGGATGCTCGGTTGTTGCACGCTCGACGATGGCAGGGATGAGGCTGCGGCGCGTGTGTAGGGCGGCCCGCCCCTCGGTCCGGTCGTGGACTTCATCGGCCCAGCGATAGGTCGACTGCACCGGCGCGAAATTGTGCACATTAGACGCCAACCGCGATACCACCAGGCCACGGGCGAACTCGTGCAACCACTCGGGGTCAGGTGCGGTGATCACGACCTCACACAGCTCGACGTCGTCGGAAGCGTTCACGGTGTGATCCCTCGTGCGGCGATGAGGCCGGCCATGCTCTGTTCGGAGTCGTCTCGGGTCTTGCCCATCGTGGCCCACCCGGTCATGACCTGGTCGTCGTAGCCGAGCCCGACCCACCGGCCGGTGAACTCGATGCCGTGCGGGTGCATCGCGAGAAACATCGTCCCCTTCGAGCGGACCGCGCCGTCGGCGGCGGCATACCAACCAGTGAGGACCTGGTTGTCCCACAGGCGCAGCTCACCGGTCCACAGGTAGCCGCCCTCGTCCTGACTGAGACCGCGTTTCGTGGCGGCGATGTGGATGATGTCGCCCTCCTGACGCATGTGCACGGGCTGGGTCGCGATCTTCTCGGCCCCGTCGCGGGTGGTCTGCCAGGACGCCCACCAGTCGCCGGTCAGCGTGACCCGACCCGGGGTGCGACCGGCCAGCTCAGTCACCGAAACGCCGAGTGCGTCGGCGATGGTCAGGGCGACCGACAGCAGGGGTTGTTGCTCGCCCGCTTCGTAGCGGCGGACCTGCCGGGTGTCGACGCCAGCCACGCGCGCCAGGTCGGCCTGCGACATGCCGAGATCCGCTCGGCGTCGGCGGATCACTTCGCCCATTTCCACGGTGCCCATCCTCGGAGGACTTGCTAGTCCTTGACAACCGGACTAGTTCGCCTCATTGTAGGTCTAGTTAGTCCGCTACGAGGGCGGGTAAGACCGCTCATGCCGGGCTGACCTCGGTGGACCGACGGTCCGCCGCTCAACCGGAGGAGAAGCAACATGGCGATCAAGAACAAGTTTCCGGTCTCGATGGGCGACGTGTTCGCGCACGGCGCGTTCGTCGTCTCGGAGGTGGAGCCGGTCCGGGATTTCGATAAGTCCGCGCCGGGGCGTCCGGTGCAGCAGGTCGACAAGGAGTCGGGGCTGCCGGTGTGGTCGGTGTCGGTGCTCGATGCGGACCCGGAGGCGCGTCGGGCGGATAAGACGGTGTCGGTGAAGTTCGCCGTCTCTCATCAGCCGGTGCCGCCGGAGGCCGTGCAGGGGTTGCCGTTCCGTCCGGTGGAGTTCGAGGGCCTGACCGTGACCCCGTATGTGAACGAGAGCGGCGGTCGGCCGCGGGTGGCTTACAGCTTCCGGGCGTCGGCGATGCGCGCCCCGGCCGGGCAGCGTCCGGCCCCGGGCAAGAACCAGGAGGCCGCCTGACCTTGACCTGTTCCCGCTGCTCACAAGGTGGAGGGAAGCCCGCTGATAACGGGCTCCCCTCCGGATCTTCCTCGCCCCGTCGCCCTGCCAGGCATTGAGACTCGGAAGGACACCGAGCGTAGATGAACTCGCACAATTCCCTACCCCGCCATGCCCACACCACCCACCACCACGCCGCTGATTCCGGGACGGTGGTCCCGGTCACTCGGCTCGCTCACGCCGGGCTGAACCGCGCCGGGGCCGCGATCAGCCAGACCAGCGCCCTGCGACCCACCGACGACCTCGGGCACGCTGCTCGGGCTCGCCGCCTGGCCGAGCTGCACGCGCGCCGCGCCCGCTGGTGGGCCGTGCTGCAGCGCGCCACGGTCGCCGATCTCGACACCCCGGCGGTCTACCTCACCGCGGTCGCGATCGCCGGCGTGGACGCCGAGGGCTCCGCACGGTTCTGGCGTGACACGGCTGACGACTGGCAGGCGCGCGCCGAGCAGCGGCCGACCTCGGATGTCGCCGGGGCCATGTCGAACTGGCACGAACTCGGCCTCACCGAACCCCCTGCGCCCAGTCTGCCCGGGCCGCTTGCGGAGGTGGCCCCGTGACCGCCCGCGCTGGTCGGTTCCCGCTGCTGCGCCTGGTCCCAGACGGCGCCTCGGCCGGTCGCCGGTGGCGCGATGACGCCGCCTGCGTCGGGGTGGACCCGGACGCGTTCTACCCCGCCGACATGGCCCAGGCCGACCAAGTCGAGCCGGTCCGCCGGGTGTGTCGGGGCTGCCCGGTCCGCGCCGAGTGCCTGGCCGAGGTAATGGCCACCGAAGAACCCACCCGCCGCTGGGGCGTCATCGCCGGAACCACCCCTTCGGAGCGCCGGCTCCTGCACCGCGCCGGACTCACCGTCACCGCACCCGGCTCCGCTGGAGGTGACGCGGCATGAGCGCCACCAACGATCGTCCCGCCCGCTGCGAGGTCT
>JAKDNL010000609.1 GCA_030451825.1 Pseudonocardia sp.
GGTACCGGGCCGGGCGGTACCGGGCCAGGCTGCACCGGGCCGGGGGCGTCGCGACCCGTACCGGCATCCGCCCGGCCGTGTCCTGGGCTCGCGCCTGCCCGGTCCGCGCGACGTCGCCCGTTCCTGCGGGGTTCGCCGGTCTCGCCGTCCGGTGCCGGGTCGGCCGAGCGGCGCCCGCCCGGAGCGTCCGGAGCCCGACGCGATCGACGGGCCGGCCGGTCCCCAGGATCCTGCCGGACAGGCGGAGCGTCCTCGCCGGGAAGCGGGCCGAACAAGGGATCGTCGGGCGCCGGCGGATCAGCCGCGGGCCGCTCGTCCGGGGGCGTCCGGCCGTCCGAGGCGCGGGCACGGCGGGACCGGCGCGTGTCGTCGTCCGGGCCGTCCTGCACCGATGCCTCCTCCTTGCGTGACCGCTGGGTACGCGCTGTGCGGCATACCGGGGAGCCGCACGACCCGGGGTGTGACCGATCCTGTGGTCGCTGCCCTCGGCGGGAAGTTTACGGAGCCTCGGACGATCCCGCCGTCCCGGTCCCGGCCTCGGCCGGCTGCGGGATCGAACGGCGACCGGCGGCCGCTCCGGCCAGCTCGACCCGGCTCCCGGCCCCGCGGCGGAACGCGACGGCGTTGCGGCCGGCCTGCTTGGCCGTGTAGAGCAGCAGGTCCGCGTCGCCGATCAGCGGGTCCACCTCGGCGGTGGCGACCGCGGCGTGGGTGACCCCGATGCTGATCGTCAGCCGCAGGTCCGGGTGCATCGACGACCAGTCGTGCCCGGCGATCCGATCCCGGGCGGCCTCGCTGATCGCGATCCCGTCCTCGAGGTCCTCCCCGGGCAGGACCAGGGCGAACTCCTCACCGCCGTAGCGGGCGCAGAACGCCCCCTCGGGCAACCCGCGGCCGAGCTCGACGACCATCCGCTGCAGCACCCGGTCGCCGAACTGGTGCCCGTGGGTGTCGTTGACCTGCTTGAAGTGGTCGATGTCGGCCAGCGCGACGCACAACCCGGTTCCGGTCGAGCGGTCACCGAGCAGCGCGGCCAGGCGCTCGTCGAGGTAGCGGCGGTTGTAGCTGGCGGTGAGGCTGTCGCGGCGGCTCTGCTCGTGCGCCTCGGCATGCGCGCGGCGCAGCCGGTCCATCTCCTCCTGCGGGCTGCGCGGCGCCGTGTGCTGACCGTGCAGCAGCCGGACGGCCTCGCGCAGGTGCCGGTAGGCGGGCTCCCACCGCCCGCTCTCGGCCAGGCGTTCGGCGGCCGCGGTGTGCAGCGCGGCCCGGGAGGCGGGGGTGCCGGAGGCGACGGCCGGATCGGTCGTGTCCGGGAGGGTCGTCTCGGCGGGCGGAGCGGAGCGGGCCCGCTCCGGCGCCCCACCGGGAGCGCGACGGGCAGCGCGCACCAGCCCGCGGACCGTCCATGCCGTGTCCGTCATCGCTCACCTCCCCGTTACTGCTGATGTCGGCGGGATGGGTGGGGTTCTTGAGGCGATCGCGGTGCAGGGCACCCGAACGCGTGTCCCCCGGTCCGACACCGGCACGGTCCGGGCTGGTACCGATACCCGCTCCGAACGCTCCGCTCAGCCGCCCGAGTTCTCGATCTCGGCGGAGAAGGGCACCGCGTCGTCCTCGGCGTCGTCGAGCCAGTGCTCGGGCAGGACCACCCGGCCGGGCGAGCCCTGACGCCCGCGCGGGCCGTCCGCGTCGGCCGGGAACGGCTCGTCCGGGTCGAGGGTGCCCAGCAGGTCGTCGAGCTCGCCGATACTCGAGACCATGCCCAGGCTGCGCCGCAGCTCCGGCCCGACCGGGAAGCCCTTGAGGTACCAGGCGATGTGCTTACGCACGTCGCGGATGCCCTTGTGATCGCCCATGTGCTCGCAGAGCAGGACGGCGTGCCGGCGCAGCGTCGACGCGACCTGGCCCAGCGAGGGCGGCTCGGGCAGCGGACGTCCCGCGAACGCGGCCTCCAGATCCCCGAACAGCCACGGACGTCCCAGGCACCCGCGGCCGACCACGACGCCGTCGCAGCCGGTGCGCGCGACCATGTCCAGCGCGTCCTGGGCGCTGAAGATGTCCCCGTTGCCCA
Source organism: Pseudonocardia sp. (assembly GCA_030451825.1). Classification (GTDB taxonomy): domain Bacteria; phylum Actinomycetota; class Actinomycetes; order Mycobacteriales; family Pseudonocardiaceae; genus Pseudonocardia. Next base: position 2,072 of record JAKDNL010000609.1, read on the forward strand.
GGACGGGCGTCCCCGACGGCACGTGCTCGCGCAGCCGGGCGATCGCCGACCAGTCCGCGGTGCCGGAGTAGCGCTGGGCCGCGGTCCGGGCGTGCAGGGCGACGGCCGAGGCGCCCGCGTCGACGGCGATCCGGCCGGCGTCGAGGTAGGTGAGGTGGTCGTCGTCGATCCCGATCCGCATCTTCACCGTGACCGGGCGCCCCGCGGCGCCGTCGACGGCGGCCCGCACGATCCGCTCGAACAGCCGCCGCTTGAACGGCAGCGCAGCCCCGCCACCGCGTCGGGTGACCTTCGGTACCGGGCAGCCGAAGTTGAGGTCGATGTGGTCGGCGAGGTCGCGCTCGGTGATCATGCCGGCGGCGGTGCGCATCGCGACCGGGTCGACGCCGTAGAGCTGCATCGAGCGCGGGTGCTCGTCGCCGTCGAACGCGATCATCCGCAAGGTCAGCGGGTTGCGCTCCACCAGGCCCCGCGAGGTGATCATCTCGCAGACGTAGAACCCGGCGCCCTGTTCGCGGCACAGACGCCGGAAACCCGGGTTGGTGATGCCGGCCATCGGTGCGAGCACCACCGGCGTACCGACCTCGAACGGGCCGATCCGCAACGGCGGCAGCACCCGGGCGCCGGGGCCGGTGTCCGTCCGCTGCTCGCGGACGATGTCCTGCACTGTCACAGCTCGATTGTCCCCCGTGCGCGACAAGCGCGTGCGCCCGGTCGGGGCGCACTCATCCGAGGACCCCGAACAGCCCCTTCACAGCAAGGTAGAGGCCCACGACCAGCAGCAACCCGGTGACCAGGACGCGCTGGTTCCGGACCCCGAAGGAACGGACGGCATCGACGACCTCGCGGGTGCCCTGTGGACGCAGCGTCACCAGCACGAGCGCCGTGATCGGCATCGCCAGTCGCAGGGCGTTGTAGACGAGGACCTGGAACACGCCGTTGAGCGGCGACGGGTTCGTCCCCAGGATGGCGACCAGGCCCGCGATGTAGAACAGCCCCGGCAGGTTCGTGACGGCGCCGGCAAGCGCCGCGGCCGAGGTCCTCGGCGTCCGCAGCATCTCGCCGAGGCGGCCGTCGAGCACGGGCCGTCCACGCTCCGGCGACTGCACCCGGGCCCCCCACCATCCGCGCACGTACCCGGCCGCATAGACCAGGGCGGCGACGCCGAGCAGCAGGTCGACGGCGTAGCGGGCGGTGGTCTGCTCGGCGCTCTGCGACGACCCGTCGAACACCGACACGGCCGCCAGCCCCAATACGAGGCTCACCGCCAGGCCGGCCACCGTGTACGCCCCGACCAGCCGTCGCGGGTGGGGGGCGAGCAGGAGCGCGTAGACGATCGCGAGCGGCGTCGCGCGCGCCGCGCTGAGCAGGCCCAGTACGAGGGCCTCCGGGCTCACCCGTATCTCCGGATCACCCGCTCACTCTGCCCGAGGCGTGATCACCGTGCCCAGGGCCCACCGGGCGTGGCCGGTGTCGAGCGCATCCGGCGCGAGTTAGGGACGACGGACGGGTAAGCTGAGCGCTAGGTCGTTGCGCCGCGCGAGTGAACTTGTGGATCTTCGGTCCACCGGGGATCGAGCCCGGAACAGCGACGGATCGGCTGCGCTGCCGAAGCCCTTGAGTCGTGGGCTTCCGCAGTTCAGAGGGCCCCTAGCTCAATCGGCAGAGCAGCGGACTTTTAATCCGCGGGTCGTGGGTTCGATTCCCACGGGGCCCACTGTTGACCTGCGGAGACGTCGCGGGCAGAGCCGTGACCTTCGACTGGTGTCACTCTGGTTATCA
>JAKDNL010000610.1 GCA_030451825.1 Pseudonocardia sp.
CGCTGGCGGTGTGGGGGGTGGCCCGGGTCCCGGGGCTGTCCGGCAACGCGGAAGGATCGGTGATCACCGGCCCCGACGGCACACCGGTCGGGTCCTCACTGATCGGGGTGGACCCGGTGCCGGCGAACCCGGCGGCCGACCCGTACTTCCACACCCGGCCCTCGGCATCGTCGGAGGGACCGCTCGGCCCGGCCGACACCTCCACCTCGGGTGGATCGAACGAGGGCGGGTACAGCACCGACCTGCTCGAGGCCGTCACGCAGCGCCGCGACCTGATCGCGGCCCGCGAGGGCGTCGATCCCGCGCTGGTGCCGTCGGACGCGGTGACGGCGTCGGCCTCCGGGCTCGACCCGCACATCAGCCCGGCCTACGCGGCCCTGCAGATGCCGCGTGTGGCGAGGGTGACGGGATTGTCCGAGGACACCGTCCGCGGGCTCCTCGCCGACGCCTCCGACGGCCGGGTGCTGGGATTCCTCGGCGAGCCCACGGTCAACGTCACCGAGCTCAACCTCGCCGTGCGCGAGGCGGCCCGGTGATGTCGACGTGCGGGAACATTGTCGCCCCGGGCGACTCTGGCCCGGGCGACGGTGGCCCCGCACGATGGTTCCCATGAAGCGCGGTGAGTTGCGGATCTACCTTGGCGCCGCACCTGGGGTCGGCAAGACCTTCGCGATGCTCGGGGAGGCCCGCCGGCGGGCCGACCGCGGCACCGACGTCGTGATCGGGCTCGTCGAGACCCACGGCCGGTCGAAGGTCACGGCCCAGCTCGAGGGTCTGGAGGTCGTCCCGCGGCGCCGGAACGGCGGCCACCCCGGCCTCGACGAGCTCGACCTCGACGCCGTCCTCGCACGCAGGCCTGAGGTCGCGCTCATCGACGAGCTCGCCCACACCAACGCCCCGGGCTCGCGCAACACCAAACGCTGGCAGGACGTCGACGAGCTGCTCGACGCCGGTATCACGGTCCTGACCACAGTGAACGTGCAACATCTCGAATCACTCAACGACGTCGTCGAGAAGATCACCGGGGTGCGCCAGCGAGAAACCGTGCCGGACGAGGTCGTGCGCCAGGCCGAGCAGATCGAGCTGGTCGACATCACCCCGGAGGCCCTGCGCCGGCGGATGGCCCACGGCAACATCTACGCCGCCGAGCGGGTCGACGCGGCACTGGCGAACTACTTCCAGCCCAGCAACCTCACCGCGCTGCGCGAGCTGGCCCTGCTCTGGGTGGCCGACGAGGTGGACGTGGCCCTGCAGCGCTACCGGACCGACAAGAAGATCACCGAGGTCTGGGAGACCCGCGAGCGGGTGGTGGTCGCGCTGACCGGGGACAAGGAGAGCGAGACCGTGCTGCGCCGCGCCGCCCGCATCGCGAAACGGTACGGGGCCGCCGACTTGCTCGCTGTGCACGTGCTGCGCGGCGACGGACTGGCCGGCGCGCCGGTCGGAGCCACACTGGCGCTGCGCCGCCTGGCCGACGACGTCGGCGCCACGTTCCACACCGCGGTCGGTGGCGACGGGCCGGACGCGGTCACCACGGCGCTGCTCGACTTCGCGCGCGGGGTGAACGCCACCCAGCTGGTGCTGGGCACCTCCCGGCGCTCCCGGCTGGCCCAGGTGTTCGACCCGGGCATCGGGGCGCGGGTGGTGCGCGAGTCCGGCCCGATCGACGTGCACATGGTCACCCACAACTCGTCCGGGCGCGGGCTGCGGCTGCCGGTGCTGCGCGGCGGGCTGTCGGGGTCTCGGCAAGCCGCTGGGTGGGCGCTGGCCGTGCTGGCGCCGACGCTGGCCACCCTGACCGGGGTGCTGCTGCGCGACGTGATCGGCCTGTCCACCGACGTCGTGCTGTACTTCCTGGCCGCCGTCGTGGTCGCAGCCGTCGGCGGGCTCGGCCCGGCGCTGCTCGCGGTGCTGCTCGGCGGTCTCGCGCTGAACTTCTTCCTCACCCCGCCGCTGTACTCGCTGACCATCGCCGACCCCGAGAACGTGGTCACCAACGTGGCCATGCTGGTGGTCGCGGTGCTGGTCGCGCTCGTGGTGGACCGCGCCGCGCGCCGGGCCGAGCAGGCGGCCAGGGCGCGGGCGGAGGCGGCGCTGCTCGCGTCGTTCGCGCGCACCGTACTGACCCGCACCGATCCGCTGCCGCGGCTGCTGACCCAAGTGCGCGAGGCCTTCGGGTTGCGTTGCGCGGCGCTGCTGGAACGCCCCGAGGGCCGCACCGGCTGGGACCGGGTAGCGGTGTCCGGGCCGCCGGACTGCGCGCGGCCGGACCAGGCCGACGTCGACGTGCAGGTGGAGCCGGGCCTGCACCTGATCGGCACCGGACGCTCGCTGCCCGCGGCCGACCGCCGGCTGCTGGAGACCGTCGGCGGGCAAGCCCTGCTCGCCCTGCGCAGCCAGCGCGCAGTCGCCGAGGCCGAAGCCGCGCAGCGTCGCGCCGAGGTGAACGAGACCCGCGGGGCGCTGCTGTCCGCCGTCGGGCACGACCTGCGCAGCCCGCTGACCTCGATCAAAGCCGCCGCCGGCAGCCTACGCGACCCGCTGCTGCGCCTGTCCGAGACCGACCGGGCCGACCTGCTGGCCACCGTGGAGGAGTCCGTGGACCGGCTCACCGGCATGGTGGACAACCTGCTGGACTCCTCCCGACTGGCGGCCGGCGCGGTGCACCCGCTGCTCGCACCGATCGGCTACGACGAGGTCGCGGTGCGGGCGCTGATCGGGATCGAGGGCGCCGCCCGGGTCACGATCGAGATCGACGAGCAGCTCCCGGACGTCGTCGCAGACTCCGGGCTACTGGAACGGGTGGTGGCCAACGTGGTGGACAACGCGCTGCGACACGGGGCCGGTGCACCGGTCGCGGTGCGCGCCAGCGCGTACGCCGACCGGGTCGAGCTGCGCGTGGTCGACCGCGGGCCGGGCGTGCCGCCGGCGACCCGCGACGGCCTGTTCGCGGCGTTCCAGCGCCTCGGCGACCGAGACTCGGCCCCCGGCGTCGGGCTCGGGCTCTCGGTAGCCCGCGGACTCACCGCCGCCATGGGCGGCACGCTCACCGCGGAGGACACGCCGGGCGGCGGCCTGACCGTGGTCGTGTCGATGCCCTCGGCCAGCGCGGTGCCCGAACCGGAGGTGATCGGATGACCGGGTCGCCAGCCGGTGCCGGGACACGGGTGCTCATCGTCGACGACGACCCGCAGATCCTGCGCGCGCTGCGGATCAACCTCGCCGCACACGGCTACACCGTGCTCGACGCTGCCGACGGCGCCTCCGCGCTACGGGTGGCCGCCGACGGGCACCCGGACGTCGTCGTGCTCGACCTGGGACTACCCGACCTCGACGGCGCGACGGTGATCGAGGGACTGCGCGGCTGGACCCCGGTACCGATCCTCGTCCTGTCCGCGCGCACCGACTCCTCCGACAAGGTCCGTGCGCTCGACGCCGGCGCCGACGACTACATCACCAAGCCGTTCGGGATGGCCGAACTACTGGCCCGCCTTCGCGCCGCGATCCGCAGGGTCGCGGCGGCAGCATCGGTCAACGGCGAGGCCGTCGTGCACACCGCCGACTTCACCGTCGACCTGGCCGCCAAGACCGTCGCGCTGGCCGACTCGTCCCCGGTCCATCTGACCCCCACCGAATGGGGCATCCTCGAGTTGCTGGTGCGCCACCGCGGCAAACTCGTCGGACAGCGCCAGCTCCTCCTTGAGGTCTGGGGCCCCGGCTACAGCTCCCAAACCAACTACCTGCGCGTCTACCTGGCCCAGCTGCGACGCAAGCTCGAACCCGTCCCGTACCACCCGAAAAAACAGACCAACGAGGCCGGGGTGGGCTAACGCTTGGACGGATGATAGGGCAG
>JAKDNL010000611.1 GCA_030451825.1 Pseudonocardia sp.
TGGCGCCACCGCGGCCGCACGCCCGAAGCGAAGGCGAGCGCGCGTCCATGGGCCGAACCGGCCCGACCAGATCAACTATCGATCCTGTGCCGTTGACCATGGGCGGGCGGGTTTCCCGGCCCGGCGGCGACCGGTGACCATCAATTTCGGGGGATCGACGACCTAGGCTCGAGTGCTGTGACCGACGCCGATCTGCACTTCTACTTCGACCCGGTGTGCCCGTTCGCCTGGATGACCAGCAAGTGGGTGCGCATGGTGGCGGGGCAGCGCGACTACGCGGTGGACTGGCGGTTCATCTCGCTGCGCCTGCTGAACTCGCACATCGACTACGACGCGCACTTCCCGCCGGAGTACGAGGCCGGGCACACGGCCGGGCTGCGACTGCTCCGGATGTGCGCCGCGACCCGCCGGGCCCACGGACGGGACGCGGTCGACGGCCTCTACGCCGCGCTCGGTGCCGCGGTCTTCGACCGGGACCCGGTTCCGGACGAGGCCGCGTTCCACGCCCGTCGCGGCACCGCCGGTTTCGTGGCGCCGATCCTGGACGGGTTGAGGCTGCCCGCCGACCTCGCCGACGCGCTCGACGACGCCTCGCACGACGCCGTCGTGCAGGCCGAGACCGACGAGGCGCTGGCGCTGACCGGCAAGGACGTCGGGACACCGATCCTGCACATCGAGCCGCCGGAGGGGGTCGCGTTCTTCGGCCCGGTGATCAGCAGGCTGCCGTCCGAGCAGGATGCGGTGCAGCTGTGGGAACACGTCGTCGGGCTGGCCCGGTTCGGCGGGTTCGCCGAGCTCAAGCGGAGCCTGCGCGAGCTCCCACAGCTGCGCGCGCTCGGGGTGTCCACCGACGAGGCCGGGGTCACCCAGGACTGGCACGCCGGGAGCCGGCGACAGAAGAGGTAGCCCAGAGATGGGCGCGCTCGTCCCGACCCGGTTCAGGCCGGGCACGTCGTCCGCGGTGAGCACGGCGTGCGCCCGGCACGGTCAGCGCGTCGGTGAGGTCGATGCTGGGCCCCGAACACGGGCGGCACGCCGGCAACGTCGACATCCTCCGCGAGCAGATCGACGGCGCCACCGGCCGCTGAGCACGTGCCGATGAGCGGGTGCCTGCGCCGAAGCCGGGGATCAGTCGTCGAGGGGGCCCTCCCCCAGCTCGTCCTCCTCGGCGCCGTGCGCGGCGATCGCGTCCTTGACGACGCGGTAAGCGATGTTCCCGCCGTATCCCTTGCGGGCGAGCATTCCGACCAGGCGCCGGGCCGCGGTGACGCGCTGCTCCTTCGTCGCGATCGGCACCGTGCGCAGCTTGCGGTCGACCAGCTCGCGCGCGCGGGCCTCCTCGGACTCGGCATCGATCTCGGTCAGCGCCTCGTCCGCGATCTCCTTGGCCACGCCCTTGCGGTGCAGCTCGGCGGCGATGGCGCGCCGGCCGAGGCCGCGCTGCTTGTGCCGGGAGCGGACCCACTGACCGGCGAACGCCTCGTCGTCGACGAGGCCGACCTCGTCGAAGCGCTCCAGCACACGCTGAGCGACCTCGTCGGGGATCTCCTTGCGGCGCAGCGCCTGGGACAGCTCCTGCACGGTGCGGGCCCGGTCGGTGAGCAGGCGGAGACAGATCTCCTTGGCCCGCGCCTCGTCGTCCTGAGGGCCGGACGAGAGCCCGCCGCCACCACGACCACCGCGGGCCGGGCCACCGGAGCGTGTGTCGCGTCCACGACGCGGTCGTGCGTCGCTCGATCCTGCGGCATCCGCTCCCGGACCGTCTGCTGTTCCGACGTCTGCCGCCCCGACCTCGGCAGCCCCGGGGTCCGGTGCCCCGAGGTCCGGTGCCGCGCCGCGGCGGGCCGAGGTCCGCGACCGCTCGGATCGTGGCCCGGAGGATCGGCCGGAACGCGGGCGTCGGCCGTCGAAGCTCGCCACGCGGACCTCGGGTGGGCCGTGGTCCCCGTCGCGGCCCTCGGCGGTGCCGGGGTCCTGCCGGGCAGGCACCGCGCCGCCGGACGCGTCATCGAGGTCGTCGAACGTGGCCACCGATGCGCTGCTGGCGTCATCGGCGTCGAGACCGGAGAAGTCCGCGACCGCCGGAGGGCCGCCGCGGTGCTCCGCCTGCTCGGCACCGCGCCCGGCCTCCGGCACCTCATCCGGAGGCGTCACGCTCAGAAGTCGACCGGGGCCGGCAGCGGCTCGGCCTGGGCAGCGGCGGCGGGATCGGCGTCGAGCACCGGACCGATGCCGAGCTTCTCCTTGATCCGCTTCTCGACCTCGGCCGAGACGTCCGGATTCTCCTTGAGGAACTTGCGGGCGTTCTCCTTGCCCTGCCCCATCTGGTCGCCCTCATAGGTGTACCAGGCACCGGACTTGCGGATGATCCCGTGCTCGACCCCGACGTCGATCAGTGAACCCTCGCGGCTGATGCCGACGCCGTAGAGCACGTCGAACTCCGCCTGCTTGAACGGCGGCGCGACCTTGTTCTTGACGACCTTCACCCGCGTCCGGCTGCCGACCATGTCGGTGCCGTCCTTGAGGGTCTCGATCCGACGGATGTCCAGGCGCACCGAGGCGTAGAACTTCAGCGCCTTGCCGCCGGTCGTGGTCTCCGGGGAGTTGTGCACGATCACCCCGTCGGCGAGGTAGTTGTGCGTGCCTTCGACCTCGATGTCGAATCGGTGCATCGACCTGGTGCGTGGCTTGATCTTCACGTCCAGCACGGGGGCCGGGACCGGCAGCAGCGTCGGCTCGACGAACTCCGGCTCGACGACACAGCGTCCGCGGAACCGCTCCAGCAGCTTGTACTGCATGCACGCCGGCACGTAGGGGGCGATCAGCTCGTGCAGCTTGGCCGTCTCGTCCTTGGCGAAGACGAGGTAGGCCATCTGGCGGACCCCACGCGTCGTCAGGCTGGGACGAAGATCGAACGTGTCGGCGAGGTGCTCCACCAGCCGCTCCCGCGAACCCGGGCTCATCGTCTGCACGCAGATCTCCGACCGGCCGCTACCGTCGCGGGTCCGCTCCTGGAGCCCCTTCGCCCGGTCCTGGAAGGAGCCGTCGTCGCAGTACCACACAGCCAGCGCCAGCGGGGTGAGCGCCTTGAGGTACTCCCAGGACAGATGCTTGTGACCGTCGCCCAGGTACGTCGCCTCACGGATCTCAGCGAGCTCGGGCAGGGGCGTGAGATCCACGAAGCCGGCGCCCTTGGCGTTCGTGCTACGGGTCTGCTCGATGTTCCCGAGCAGGGAGGCCTTCCAGTCGAGGTAGTCCACCTGTCGCGCGCCGTGTCCCATGCGGAACCGGGTGCCGAGGCTGCCCGGGATCCGGCTGCGCGACAGGGCCGCGTCACCCATCAGTCCGCCCAGCACCACCTGCCACTGCTGGGGGCCGAGCCGGTACGGCTGGGACAGCAGTACGCGGTCCCCGGGGATCAAGTCTCCCGCTTCCGACCATCCGCCCGGGGTCCGGACCAGGTGGTTCGCGGTGAGGCCCATCTGCGCCCGCCCGTTGCCCCCCGGTCGTGCAACCGTGACCTGGAGGAACTGCTCGGCCGGTCCGTTGTCGAACCAGTTGACGACCTTCTTCGGGACGATCTCGCCGAGCTTCGGGTCGTAGGAGAGCACCTCGACCGGCAGCTTCTGGTTGACGATCTTCCCGATCTTCTCCTGACTCCCGTCGGCCAGGGTGACCCGGCTGCCGTAGGACAGGCACCCGAACATGACACCGATCTTCTCGCGCAGCTGGTTGATGAAGATCATCGTGGTGCCCGACGTGCTCAGCGCACCGGTGATCTTGCGCAGCGCCTGGCTCATCAGCCGGGCCTGCAGGCCGACGTGGCTGTCGCCCATCTCGCCCTCGATCTC
>JAKDNL010000612.1 GCA_030451825.1 Pseudonocardia sp.
GTGTAGAAGCTGTACAGCGGGCCCTTCCCGAGCTTGTAGAGCTCGAGGTAGTGGCGCTGCTTCGGGTCGTCGTGGGTGCCGAGAACGTAGACGCCCGGGCCCGGCTTGGCGCCGACCACGTAGTCCACGACGCCGCCGAGGGACTGCAGCTCCTCGACGTCGTAGACGCCGGTCAGCTCGTCGACGTGCGCGTCGTGGTCGCGGCCGTACATGCCGCGCTTGCCGACGGTGAGCCCGAACGCGTTCGCCACGATCGCCTGCTCGAACGACACCTTCGTGCCGTCGGCGAAGCTGGTGACCATGTAGGGGTCCTGCCCCCACTTCTGGGCGAACGCCTGCTGGGTGGTGGGCGTGCGGTACTCGTCCTGCAGGCCCTTGATGTTGCCCGCGACCAGCGGGGTGACGCCGATGCCCCGTACGAACCGCAGCAGGTTGGCCTGCACGCCGGGCTGGTCGCCGTCCGCGCCGGTGAGCACGACACCGGCCGCGCGGGCGCGGTGGGCCAGCAGCGGGCCCACGGTGCCGTCGAGCTCGGCGTTCATCGTCACGACCGGCAGACCGCGCTCGATCGCCGCGAGCGTCACGTGCGCACCGAACTCGACCGCGCCGGTGACGTCCACGACGCAGTCCAGACGGGTGGCCTTGAGCAGCTCGAACGCGTCCCCGAGCACCGCCGGCGTCCCGGCCGCGATCGCGGCGTCCAGGGCGGTGGCCGAGTCGACCTCGCGCGGCGCCAGACCCGCTTCGGTGTAGGCGCGCGTCGCGTGGGCGACGGTGCGGTTGGCGATCGCGACCAGGTCCATGCCCGGCACCGAGTTGACGATCTGGTTCGCCAGTCCGCGGCCCATGAACCCGGCACCGATCATGCCGACCCGGATCGGGTCGCCCCGCTCGGCGCGGGCACGCAGCGCGTTGTCGACGATCAGCATGTCAGCGACCGCCCGTCTCGGACGGCGCGGAGACACCGGCGGCCCCGGCGAAATCGGTGCTCTCGGACAGCAACGGCCAGGAGGCGTCCTTGTCCGAGATCGTCGTGACCGGCACCGGCCACTCGACACCCAGGGCCGGGTCGTCGTAGCGCAGGCCGCGCTCCGCGCCGGGGGTGTAGGGCGTGGAGACCTGGTACATCGTCTCGGCGCCGTCGGTGAGCGTGAGGTAGGCGTGCGCGAAGTTGCGCGGCACGTACATCGCCCGGTGGTTGTCCTGCGAGAGTTCGGCCCCGAAGTGCTGCTGGTAGGTGGGCGATTCCGGGCGCAGGTCCACGATCACGTCGTAGATCGAGCCCCGGAGGCAGCGGATGACCTTGACCTCGGCGTTCGGGTCGAGCTGGTAGTGGAACCCGCGCAACGTCCCGGCGACGTGGTTGTAGGACATGTTGCACTGCGTGATCGTCGGGTCCAGCCCGGCGTCGATGAACTCCTGCTCGCAGAACGAGCGCGCGAAGAACCCGCGGTCGTCGGTGAGAAGCTTGAGATCGATCAGGGCGGACCCGGCCAGTGGGGTCGTGTGGATCTGCATGAAGTACCAATCGGCTGGGGAACTGGCGGTCTGCTCTCCCGGCCGTGATGCGGGTACGAGCGACGCTGCCCTGATTGTCCGCTACGCACCGGCACCCTCATCCTATCGGGGCCCCTCATGGGATCCCGCGTCCGGCCGGACGCAGATCACGATGTGGATTTGCAACGTTGCTCCAACGTGTGCGCCGGGCCACTCTGGTGGTGTCCACTCCACCCTGCACGCCCCGATGACCGTGGCACCTTCAGGGCCGGTGAGCCCCGCTGCGGTCCTCTCGACCCGCTCACCGCAGGAGGTAGTCCGTGAGCCAGACACTGCAACGGTCCGAGGCCAGGACCACGGCGGAGACCTGGGTCTCCGCGTTCGCCGACGCGCTGTCGGCCCGCGACATCGACCGCGTCACGTCGCTGTTCGCCGAACAGTGCTACTGGCGCGATCTCGTCTCGTTCACCTGGAACCTCAAGACCGTCGAGGGCCGCGACCAGGTCGCGGACATGCTGCGCGCGACGCTGGAGCAGGCCGACCCGTCGAACTGGGAGATCACCGCCGAGCCCGCGACCGCGGACGGCGTCACCGAGGCCTGGCTGTCGTTCGAGACCGCCACCGGCCGCGGGACCGGGCACGTGCGCGTCGTCGACGGCAAGGCCTGGACGCTGCTCACCTCCCTCGACGAGCTCAAGGGCCACGAGGAGCCCTCCGGCGAGCGCCGTCCCAAGGGCGCCGAGCACGGCGCCAACCCGGACCGGGTGACGTGGCTCGAGGACCGCGAGGCCGAGGCCCGCGAGCTGGGGTACTCCCGTCAGCCCGAGGTCGTCATCATCGGCGGCGGGCAGGGCGGCATCGCGCTCGGTGCGCGGCTGCGCCAGCTCGGCGTGCCAACGATCATCGTGGAGCGCAACGAGAAGGCCGGCGACTCGTGGCGGCGGCGCTACAAGAGCCTCTCCCTGCACGACCCGGTCTGGTACGACCACCTGCCCTACCTCAAGTTCCCGGACAACTGGCCGGTCTTCGCGCCGAAGGACAAGATCGGCGACTGGCTCGAGATGTACACGAAGGTCATGGAGCTCAACTACTGGGGCTCCACGACGGCGAAGTCGGCGACGTTCGACGAGGCCGCCGGCAGGTGGACGGTCGTCGTCGACCGGGCGGGCGAGGAGGTCACCCTCTCCCCGACCCAGCTGGTGGTCGCCCTGGGCGTGTCCGGCAAGCCGAACGTGCCGACGTTCCCCGGCTCCGAGAAGTTCCGGGGGGAGCAGCAGCACTCCTCGGAGCACCCCGGGCCGGACGCCTACGTCGGCAAGAAGGTCGTGGTCGTCGGCTCGAACAACTCGGCGTTCGACATCTGCGGGTCGCTCTGGGAGGCCGGCGCCGACGTCACCATGGTGCAGCGGTCCTCGACCCACATCATCAAGTCGGGCTCCCTGATGGAGCACGCGCTCGGCCCGCTCTACTCGGAGGAGGCGGTGGCGAACGGGGTGGACACCCGCACCGCGGACATGATCTTCGCGTCCCTCCCGTACCGGATCATGAACCAGTTCCAGAAGCCGGCTTACGACGCCGTCCGCGAGCAGGACGCCGAGTACTACGCCCGTCTGGAGAAGGCCGGGTTCGACCTGGACTTCGGCGACGACGACTCCGGCCTGTTCATGAAGTACCTGCGCCGCGGCTCGGGCTACTACATCGACGTCGGCGCCGGTGAGCTGATCGCCGACGGTAGCGTCAAGCTGATCAACGGCCAGGTGGTCGAGCTGACCGAGTCCGAGGTCGTGCTCTCCGACGGGACCCGCCTGGAGGCCGACCTGGTCGTCTACGCCACCGGGTACCGGTCGATGAACGGACTGGCCGCCGACATCGTCGGCCAGGACGTGGCGGACAAGGTCGGCAAGGTGTGGGGCCTGGGCTCGGATACGACCAAGGACCCCGGCCCGTGGGAGGGCGAGCAGCGCAACATGTGGAAGCCCACCCAGCAGCAGAACCTGTGGTTCCACGGCGGCAACCTGCACCAGTCGCGGCACTACTCGCTCTACCTGGCGCTGCAGCTCAAGGCGCGCCAGGAGGGCATCCCGACCCCGGTCTACGCCGTGCAGGAGTCGCACCACCGGTCGTGACACCCGTGCGCCGGAATAGCAGCGGGGGGCGCGGAATACCCGCCCCCCCCGGTGTAAACCCGGGGCCGGCGCGGAGGGGCCCCCGGGGGCCGGGCCGCCCACCCCCAAAAAGTGCGGACGCGGGCGCCGCCGGGGGGCGGGCGGGGGGCGCGGCGCGGCCCGCCCCGCCCCCCCGCGCCCCCCCCGGGGGGCGCCGCCCCGGGGCGGGCGGGGGGGGGCC
>JAKDNL010000613.1 GCA_030451825.1 Pseudonocardia sp.
CCCAGGTCGGTGGGGCCTGTGGTGATCTTGTCGAGGCTGGCGAGCTTGGTGTTCGCGGCGGTGAGGCTGATCTGCAGGCCTTCGACCTCGCCGTGCCAGCCGTGGGCGCGTGCTTCGGCGATCCGGTCGGTGAGGTTGTGGGCGATCTCGACCAGCCGGGCTCGTTGGCGCGGGTCGACGCGTAGCACCGGGCAGCGGATGCAGGCGTGTTCGTGCTGGCAGGGGCTGCCGTAGGCGCGCCCGCAGGTGCCCAGCGAGAGTTTGCGCTGCTCGAAGTGCTGCTCGAACTCGCGCCATTCAGCGTCGGTGGGCTCGCGGTATTCGGCTGTGGGCCGCAGCGCGCGGCGGGTGTCGAGGAAGCTGCGGTAGGTCCGGAGCAGCTCTTCGTCGAAGACCGCGTGGTAGCCGCTGGTCGTGTTGATGCTCTGGTGCCCGAGTAGCCGGGCGGCGATGTGCACCGGTAGGCCGTGGTTCAGCGCGTCGGTGGCGAAGATCCGGCGGAAGTCGTGCGGGAGGAACTCCAGTGGTTCCCCTGTGTCGTCGGTGAGCCCGGCGCGGGTGACGGCGTTGCCGAGCAGGGTGCGGACGCTGGTGTAGGAGATCACCCCGCCGGTATGGCCGGTGGCGCTGCGCTGGAACAGATGCGGCAGCGGCGGGCCCAACACCTTCTCCTTACTGTCCCAGCGGGCGACCAGCCGGATCGCGCCACCGCCCTCGCGGCGCAACCGGCTCACGATGGTGGCCAGCACGCTGGTCAGTTCCGGGCTGACCAGCAGCAGCCGTTCCTCGTCGGTCTTCGAGGGCACGATCTGCAGCAGCGGCACCAGCTCGCCGGTGCTCGGCATCCGGTAGGAGCTCAGCGCCAGCTGGGTCAGTTCGAGCAGTTCCTCGATTCGCACCCCGGTGTGGCGCAGGGTCTCGACCACCGCCCAGGTCCAGAACGCGGCATCCTCGGTGCTGGTGACGTTCAGCGACTTGCCGGTCGAGGTGTTGCGGGCTCGGACCGCGCGGATGCGGTAGCGGTCGCCCCGGTAGTCCTTGGCGCCGACCAGACGCTGGTAGTTGACCCCGGCGACGGTGAACGAGTCCCCGGGTTCGGTGGCGGCCGCGGCCGCCAGCAGCTCAGCCTGCTCACGGCGGTGGCGGTCCACCGAGTCGACCAGCTGCTCCAACACCGGCATCCGATCCCGGACACGCTGATGCATCCGCGCGGTCGCTCGCTTGCGGGCCTTCTCGACCCCGCGGGTTTCGCCGCGGCGGATCGGGCTCGGGACCGCGTGCGGGACCCAGAACGGGTCGGTGCGCGCCCACTCGTTGATGTCGAGATAGAACGCCCGCACCTTGGTCAGGACCGGGAAGTAGGCCTTGCGGGCGGCGCCGCGACGGCTGCTGTGCTGCAGCCGCTGCTTCCAGCCGGTGGCGACCTGTTCAGGCAGGGCCAGGCTGTCGATGCCGGGATGGTGACGTTCGAGGTCGGCCCAGAACGTCCCGGCGATCGTGGAGATGCCGTTGTAGAGGCTGTTGTAGTCCAGGCTCGGGGCGCGCTCGGTGAAGTAGCGCACGATCGCCTCGGTGACCGCTGGGCTGACGATGCCGTGCGCGGCGACCAGCTCCGGCACCGGGCGCGGCCCGCGGCGCAGCGCGCCCGCCAGGGTGCCCACGGCGGGCAGCACCCCGGCGCGGGCCAGCAGTATCCAGGTGTGCTTGAGCTTGGAGGTCGCCTTGGCCCAGCGCTTGCCCAACGCCGCGTCCCGGAACGCGACCAGGTCGGCGGGTTCGAGCCCTTCGAGGTCCTTGCCGGTGTGCAGCACGAGCTTGACCAGCAGCGCCCGCACCAACGCCAGGTCGGCCGGGAACATCGTCAGCCCCAGCTCCGGGTCCAGGGTCCCGGGTGCCTCCGGTGGCCCGCAGCCCAGGCGCGCGAACAGCTCCGGGCTGATCCAGCGCGGGACGTTCTCCAGCAGGAACAACGCCCGCACGTGGCTGAACAACGCGTAGCCGGGTCGGATCACCCGGGCCAGGATCAGCCAGCTCAGCCCCAAGGTCACCTCGCGGCGCACCACGGTCGTCGAGGCCATCAGTGCGTCCAGGCCGTGGTCGGCGTCGCTGGCCTCCCACCGCTGCTGCCAGTCGCCGCCCGGGTAGCCGCCCAGCCAGTCCAGCACCGCTTGCGCGCCCCGTAACCGTTCCGCCGGCTGGCCCCCGGGGCTGCGGCCAGTGCCCGGCACCGCCCGCCAGCCCGGCAGGCGCGGCAACAGCGCCAGCACCTGGTCGATGTCGAGTTCGGCCGGGGTGTCGGTCACCGCGCGCCCGGGCTGGGTCGGCGCCGCGATCTCGTTGGCGGCCGGGCCCGGTCCGCCGCTGTGACCGTCCCGCCTGGTGGTGGTGGCTGTGCTCATCGGGCGCCCTGCCCGAGCCGGTCCTCACCCAGCAGGACCGCCAGATCAGAGGGTGCGTATCCGGATGCCGTCGGCGGGGGTGGCGGCGGCGCGGCGGCGGCCCGTGTCCGGTCCTGCAGGTGCTCGTGCACCCGGGCCAGCACCTCGTCCTCGTCCGGGATCAGGTAGCTGTCCGCGGTCGTCGAGGCATGCACGTGTCCCAAGATCGTCTGCACGTCGCGCAGCGAGAGCCCGTCATCGCGGATCATCCGGATCGCGGCGGTGTGCCGCAGGTCGTGCATCGAGTAGTTGCTGCCCAGCGTCGCGTTGGTGCGCCGCAGCACCGCCCGTAACGCGTCGTAGGTCAACGGCCGGAAACGCGCCGCGCGCAGTACCCTGCCGGCAGGCTCACCTGTCGGCGGGCCTGCGGCCGCGTCCCCGCCCGCACCCCTCGGGGCGGGGCCGCGGCGGCGCACCGTCCACCACAACGGATCGTCGCCGTCGAGCCGGCCGCCCAGCCGCGTCAGATACAGGCGCAACCACACCAGCGACTCCCCGCTGACCGGCAGCCACTGTGCCGCGCGTGAGCCCTTGCGCAGTACCCGGACACGCTGCTCGCCCCAGTCCACGTCGGCCGCGCGCAGGCCGAGCAGCTCACCGGCCCGGGCCCCGCTGCTGACCGCCATCGCCACGATCGCGCGGTCGCGGTCCGACCGCAGGGCCGCGAACAACTCGTCCCACCGGTGGTCGGGAATCGCCCGCGGTCGCGCCTTGGGCAGCTTCGGGTTGTAGCGCAGCCGGCCCTCCGGCCGAAACGGCTCGAGCGGGTTGTGGTGCGCGTGCGGTCGCCCCGGGCCGCGCTTCAACGCCACCGGGTTGACCAGCGGCCCAGCACCGATCTCGAGCCAGTACTCATAAAAGCTGCGCAGCACCGCGTTGCTGTGGCGCACCGTGCGCGTCTCGTACTCGTCGCCCAGGTGGCGCTTGCCGGTGACCGGGTTCATCGTGCCGGCTGTGGCCGCCGACCCCGTCCGCGGGATTCGGCGTGGCTTCTCGGCCTGGCCGAGCCAGAGCACGAAGTCCCGCACCTCGACCGAGGTGGCCCGATCCCAGCTGACCTGGACCGCGTCCAGCCACCGCCACCAGCGCAGCAGCGCGTACGCGTAACTACGGACGCTGCCCGCTCGGTTGCCCTGCGCGACGAAATCGCGCAGGAACTGCGCGATCGGGCCCACGACCCGTCCGTCCGGGTCCACGACCTGCCAGGCCACGACGTGATCGGCGGCCTCGACCACCCGCCCCCACCGAGGTAGGCGGATCGCCCGCACGTCACGTTCGCCCGACTCATCCCGTACTCCCACACAGCCTCCTTGATCGGCAATGTGGGAGTCCTAGCGATCCGCGCGGCCAGCGCCACGCCACGCCTCGGCGAGTCGTGAGTTAGTCCGGTCAACGGGTAGAAGAA
>JAKDNL010000614.1 GCA_030451825.1 Pseudonocardia sp.
CCGTGATCGACGACATCGTGCCCGGCCACACCGGCAAGGGCGCCGACTTCCGGCTGGCCGAGCTCGCGCACTCGGACTACCCGGGTATCTATCACATGATCGAGATCGAGGAGCGGGACTGGCCGGAGCTGCCCGACGTCCCGGCCGGTGCGGACTCGGTCAACCTCGACGTCGTCACCGAGGAGCGGCTGGAGAAGAGCGGCTACATCGTCGGCCGGCTGCAGCGGGTGATCTTCTACCGGGAGGGTGTCAAGGAGACGAACTGGAGCGTCACCCGCCCGGTCACCGGCGTCGACGGCGTCACCCGGCGGTGGGTCTACCTGCACTACTTCAAGGACGGCCAGCCGTCGGTGAACTGGCTGGACCCGACGTTCGCGGGCATGCGGATGGTGATCGGCGACGCGCTGCACTCGCTCGCCGACCTCGGCTCCGGGGCGCTGCGCCTCGACGCCAACGGTTTCCTCGGCGTCGAGAAGAGCGCCGAGGGGATGCCGGGCTGGTCCGAGGGCCACCCGACGTCGGAGGCCGCGAACCACATCATCGCGAGCATGGTCCGCAAGGTCGGCGGGTTCACGTTCCAGGAGCTGAACCTGACCATCGACGACATCCGGGTCACCTCGGAGGCCGGCGCCGACCTGTCCTACGACTTCGTCAACCGGCCCGCCTACCACCACGCGCTGGCCACCGGCGACACCGAGTTCCTGCGCCTGACACTGCGCACCTCGACCGAGCTCGGGGTGGACCCGGCCTCGCTGGTGCACGCGCTGCAGAACCACGACGAGCTGACCTACGAGCTGGTGCACTGGAGCACGGGCCACGCCGACGACCTCTACCCGTTCCGCGGCGAGGAGATAACCGGCGGCGAGCTGGCCGAGACGGTCCGGCGGGACCTGTGCCGGCACCTCACCGGCCCGGACGCGCCCTACAACCTGATCTTCACCACGAACGGGATCGCCTGCACCACCGCGACCGTGATCGCGGCCGCGCTGGGCGTCTCCGAGCTCGACTCGATCGAACGCCGCGACGTCGAACGGATCCGGGGGGTGCACCTGCTGCTGGTCATGTTCAACGCGTTCCAGCCCGGGGTGTTCGCGCTGTCCGGGTGGGACCTGTGCGGGATGCTCACGCTGCCCCCCGGCGAGGTCGAGGAGCTCCTGTCCAGCGGCGA
Organism: Pseudonocardia sp.; assembly: GCA_030451825.1. Taxonomy (GTDB): domain Bacteria; phylum Actinomycetota; class Actinomycetes; order Mycobacteriales; family Pseudonocardiaceae; genus Pseudonocardia. The sequence continues at coordinate 1,169 of JAKDNL010000614.1, forward strand.
CACCCGATGGATCCACCGCGCCGCGCACGACCTGATGGGCGCCAACCCGTCCGCGCACAAGTCCGCGGCCGGGATGCCCCGCGGCGTGAGCCTCTACGGGACGCTGCCCGAGCAGCTCGCCGATGAGGCCAGCTTCGCCCGGCAGATGCAGGCGATCCTGGCCGTGCGCAAGCGCTGCGGTGTCGCGACCAGCCGGCAGGTCGACGTCCCGGACGTCTCGCACCACGGGATGCTGGTCATGGTGCACGAGATCGACGACGGCGCGTTCGTGCTGACCGTGCTGAACTTCGCCGACGAGGAGGTCGACGGCACCGTCCGGTCCGAGTGCCTGCCCTCCGGGGGAACGGTCACCGACCTGTTCAGCGGTGCGGCCGTGGCTACGGTGGACGACCTGTTCAGCTTTCGGGTCGAGCTGACGCCGTTCCGGGCCACCGCGCTCCTGGTCGAGCCGCCGGAGCCCGAGCCGGAGGGCTGACCGGGGCAGCTTGTCGCAGTCCCGGCAACGTGCCCGGATGTCGGTCAGCTCCGTTACCGTTGAACGCATGGGTGCGACGTACTCGGTAGACGACCGGCCATCCTCGGGCGGACACCCGTTGAGCCGCGGTGCGTCTCGGCAGGCCATCCGCTCCGCGTTGCTACCTGAGGACCAGGTCGCGTTCGACGCCGCGTACGACACCGCCCTGGCCGACGCGAGGTCCAGCCTCGACCTCGCCGGCCTGTTCGAGATGTTGGAACGTTGGCGCCGGCTCGCGTTGCTACAAGAGGACCCGGCGCGGTTCCGGGAGGTCGCTCGCCGCGCCGCGGAGCTGCTGACCGGAAGGCCCAGCCCCGACGACGAGCCACTGCCGGTGACCCGGGCCAAGGCCGGCATGTAGGTCTACGCGGTCCGCTCCAGCGAGCATGTCGACGATCAGATCGCCCATCTCCCGCGCGAGGTGCTGGCCGCCCTCGCCGAGCTGAGGGCCCTGCTCGAGGTCGCGCCCTGGTCGGGTGACTCGATCAACGACGCGGACCCGAATGCGCCGGTTCGCTCCCGCGCGTTCGGCCCGGACGGCCGAGGGGTGGCCTCCTACCTGGTCCGGGAGCGCGAGCGCCAGCGCCAGGGGGCGCCACCTTCTTCGATCGGCTATGCAGGCGCGACGTCGCCGGTACGGTTCTCGCCATGCACGGCGAGGTGTCGCGTATCGCGAACGCAGCGTTGCAGAGTTCGGTCGATCATGTGCTCCTGCAGGTGGACCGGGAGAACGTCCTCGGCGTTCGGAAGGTCCTGATCGAGGAGGCCCGGCGGCTGGACAAGGAGATCAAGGACGTGGTCGACGTTCCACCGTCACCCCAGCTGCCGGGTCGGATGGGGCAACCGGGAAACGGGGTGTGGGTCGGTCGAGAACTGTCGGGCCTACGTGGACGATCTCGCTCTGGCAGCAGAGCAACTCGGCGCCGCAGCCAAGAAGTACGGGTATACCGAGGACGAGATTCAGACACACTTCGCGTCGTTCTTCCGATGACGGGTCGGGCCTTCTGCGGCCGCGTGGTCATGGCCTGCCTTGTGCTGGTCGCGTCGGCCGGATGCGGCTCGGGTGAACGAACGGCCAGTGCTCCGTTCCCGGCACGGCCCTCCGACCTGAAGGTCGGAGACCTGCCCGCATGTACGGCCATCGACTCGGCGCAGTCCGCGATGCTCGGGATCGTCGACCGTTCCCCGGACGGGGGGCGACGCGGCGAGAACTCCTGCGCCCTTCGGTGGCCGAGGTCGGGAGGGCTGGACGGTCCGGATCGACCCCGGCGTGCCCGCCACGACGTACGTGCCCGGAGACGCGCTGTATCGCGGTGACGAGATCGGTATCCGCGACCCCCGGGTCGTCACCGTGGCCGGGTACGGAGCGGTCGAGCTGGAGTACGGGCCGGTGGGGCTCACGTCCAATTGCTCGGTCGCCGTCGACGCCGGACCGGAGATCTCCTTCCTCGTCACCTATTCCGACAGTTCGCAGGAGAGCAGTGCATCGACGGTGGACAGCCGTCCTGAGCGATGCGCCCAGGCGTCCCGTGCGGCCGCGATGGTGATCGCCACTGCGGGCGCGCGCGACTGATGGGACCCGAGGGCCAGACGGACCGATGGCAGTGACAGCCGCCGGTCGATAGGTCTGCTGGCATACGGGAAGCGGCGACGACGTCGACCTGGAGATGCGCGACGAGGCTCAGCGCCGAGGCCTGGCCCCGTCCAGCTGCCTCGACCGGCATGGTGGTCGTCGATGCTGTGGTGAGGCTGCAGTGACCGAGATGAGCGTGACGCTCGTCCAGCAGTTCATGTCCGGTCGACTGCAGGTGAAGGACGCCGGGAAGCAGGTCGAGGCGGTGGTGTAGGTGGGCGACCCTTCCGACGGGTGCGGCCGCGTTCCGCAGAACGCTCCTGCCCCTTGCACGAGAGCTGCTCTCGCCCACCTGTGGCGCACGAGAGCAGCTCTCGTCCATCTCGGGCTGTTAGGCCGGGCGTGCAGGTCCGTAGTCGTCGGGACAGGGTCCCGGCGGGATAGTACCCAATGTAGTACCGTCTTGCGTATGGCCGAGGTTCCCGTCCGCGAGCTCAACCAGGACACCGCGAGCGTCCTGGCGCGGGTCAAGGGCGGCGAGGAGATCGATGTGACCGAGCGCGGTGTCGTCAT
>JAKDNL010000615.1 GCA_030451825.1 Pseudonocardia sp.
GTCGACGCCACGCTGGCGCACGGGCTGATGCCGCTGGTCGTCCCGCAGCTCAAGACGATCACCCTGGGCGGCGCGGTGACCGGGCTGGGTATCGAGTCGACGTCGTTCCGGCACGGCCTGCCGCACGAGTCGGTGCTGGAGATGGACGTCCTCACGCCCGAGGGCGAGCTGCTCACGGTGACGCCCGACGGCGAGCACGCGGACCTGTTCCGGGCGTTCCCGAACTCCTACGGCACACTCGGCTACGCCCTGCGCCTGGTGATCGAGCTGATGCCGGTCGGCCGCTACGTGAAGCTGACCCACCACCGATACCCGGACGCGACGTCCGCCACCGAGGCGATCGTCGACTTCAGCGACCCGGCCCGCCCGGGAAACCTCGACTTCCTGGACGGGACGGTGTTCTCGCCGGGCGAGCAGTACCTGACCGTCGGGGAGTTCGTCGACGAGCCGATGCCCGGCGCGCGGATCTCCGACTACACCGGTCAGGAGGTCTACTACCGGTCGCTGCAGCGCCGGCCGGTGGATCACTTGACCATCCACGACTACATCTGGCGCTGGGACCCGGACTGGTTCTGGTGCTCGCGGGCGTTCGGCGTGCAGCAGCCGTTGGTGCGCCGGTTCTGGCCGCGCCACCTGCGCCGCTCGGACGTGTACCGCAGGCTGGTGGCCCTGGACCAGCGCTACCAGGCCAGCAACCATGTCCGTCGGGCGTTCGGTGCGCCGGAGGAGGAGATGGTGATCCAGGACGTCGAGATCCCGGTGGCGCGGATCCCGGAGTTCCTCCGAGGCTTCCACCGCGACGTCGGGATCGAGCCGGTCTGGCTGTGCCCGGTCCGGCTGCGCGGAGAGCGGACCTGGCCGCTGTACCCGATGGAGCCCGGCGAGCTCTACGTCAATGTCGGGTTCTGGTCCTCGGTTCCCGAGGTGCCGGGCAAGCCGGACGCGCACAACCGGCTGGTGGAGGAACTCGTCGCCGAGCTCGGCGGGCACAAGTCGCTGTACTCCACGGTTCATTACGACGAGGACGAGTTCTGGGCGCGCTACAACGGCCCGGCCTATCGGGCGGTGAAGGACCGCTACGACCCGGCCGGGCGCGCACCGGATCTGTTCAGCAAGGTGACCGGCCGCTAGGCGAGCCGGTCCGACGAAGAGTGGGGGCGTAGGACCATGACAGGGTTGATCGAGCGGACACAGGTGACGTCGCCGCCGGTGGCCGATCTGCTGACCAGCGTGCTCGGGCCGAACTCGCCGATCCGGGTGGAGGCCTTCGACGGTTCGACGACCGGGCCGCCGGACGCCGACATCACGCTGCACGTCCGCACACCGCGGGCACTGGCGCGGCTGGCGTCCGCGCCGGGTTCGCTCGGACTGGCCCGGGCCTACGTCACCGAGGACATCGAGGTCGACGGCGACCTCTACGCGGCGCTGCGGTCGCTGGCCGAGGTCACGCTGCACTCGCTCCCGCGCCGCGAGCAGCTGCGCCTGGCACGGCAGCTCCTGCCCTACTGGCGCGAGCACCACGTCCCGCCGCCGGAGCTGGAGGCGCGGCCGAAGGGCCTGCTGCACTCCCGGCGCCGCGACTCCCAGGCGATCTCGCACCACTACGACGTCTCGAACAAGTTCTACGAGTACGTCCTCGGGCCGTCGATGACCTACACCTGCGCCGCGTACCCGGACAGGGACTCCACGCTGGAGCAGGCCCAGGCCGCCAAGTACGAGCTGGTCTCGGCGAAGCTCGCCCTCAAGCCGGGGATGCGGCTGCTCGACGTCGGGTGCGGCTGGGGCGGCATGGTGATGCACGCCGCGGCCGAGCACGGGGTGCGCGCGCTCGGCGTGACGCTCTCCCGCGAGCAGGCCGCCTGGGCCCAGGACGCGATCGAGCGCCGCGGCCTGTCGCACCTGGCCGAGGTGCGCCACCAGGACTACCGCGACGTGCCGGACGGCGTCTACGACGCGGTCAGCTCGATCGGTCTGACCGAGCACATCGGCAAGGCCAACCTGAGCTCCTACTTCTCCTCGATTTACGCGAAGCTCCGGCCCGAGGGCCGGATGCTCAATCACTGCATCACTCAGCCGTTCCGCCCGACCAAGCGCCACACCGACCCGTTCATCAGCCGCTACGTCTTCCCGGACGGCGAGCTGGAGACGATCGGCATGCTGGTCACCGCCATGAACGACGCCGGGTTCGAGATCCGGCACGCGGAGAACCTGCGCGAGCACTACGCGATGACGTTGCGCGACTGGGGCGCGAACCTGGAGCGCAACTGGAGCGACGGCGTCGCCGAGGTCGGGAACGGCCGGGCCCGGGTGTGGCGGCTCTACATGGCCGCCTGCCGCCTCGGGTTCGAGCTGGACAACATCCAGCTGCACCAGGTGCTGGGCGTGAAGCTGGGCGTCAACGGCTCGTCGGCGTTCCCGCTGCGCGGCGAGCACGGCGCCTACTGACCGTGCGAGGTCAGGCGCGCAGGTCAGGCGCACGGGGGCCAGATGCGCGGGGGTCAGGCGCGCAGCGCCGAGCGGGCGGCGGTGAGCGCCTGCCCGGCGTAGCCGCTGCCGAACAGCACGGTGTGCACCAGTAGCGGGAACAGCTGGTGCAGCGGCACCCGGGCCGGCCACCCGTCGGCCAGGGGTGAGATCTCCTGGTAGCCCCCGAGCACGGCGTCGAGGTGCGGGAGTCCGAACAGGTCGAGCATGGCCAGATCGGTCTCGCGGTGCCCGCCGTGCGCGGCCGGGTCGATCAGCCAGGCCTCCGGGCCGGACCAGAGCACGTTGCCCGACCACAGGTCCCCGTGCAGGCGTGCCGGTGGCTCGGGCGGTCCGGCGAGCTCGGGTAGCCGGGCGCAGGCCTGCTCGAAGACCGCGGTGTCGTCGAGGACTCCGGCGTCGTGGGCGGCGCGGACATAGGGCTCGACCCGTCGTGCGGCGTACCACTCCGGCCAGCTCGACCCGGTCGTGCCGTTGCGCATCCGGGTGTGCCCGATCCAGGCGAACTCCGGGCCGCCGGGCGGGGCTGTGCCGAACCCGTCCGCGCCGGCGTCGTGCAGGACGGCCAGGCGACGGCCCAGCTCGGCCCCGTGCTCCCGGGAGGGATGCCCGGGTTCGACGAGCGTCGTCACCAGCCACTCGTCGTCGGCGCCGAGCACCTCGGGCACCGGTGGCCCGCCCGGGACGGCGATCCAGGCCAGACCGGCTGCCTCGGCCGGGACCGACCCGGGATCGGAGGCGCCGTTCTTGAGAACCACGACCCGTCCGTCGTCGAGCTCGCAGCGGGGCGGGGACCCGCCCCGTTCCCGCCGCACGGTCGCGCCGGTGAGGCGCTCGACGACGTCGCCCGCTGTGCTCATGCGCCGTCCCTGACGAGCAGGACGGCGGTACTCATGCGGTTCGCTTCACGTACTCGAGAAGTCCGGGCATCGCGGCGCGGATCATGTCCAGGACCTCGGTGAACCCGTCCGGCCCGCCGTAGTAGGGGTCCGGGACCTCGGCACCGGAGCCGGCGTCCGGGTCGAACGAGCGGAGCAGGCGCACCCGCTCCGGCTCCGGCGCGGAGCCCCGCAACGATCGCAGGTGACCGTCGTCCAGGGCGATCAGCAGGTCCGCCGAGAGGACCTCGGAGTCGACCTGGCGGGCCGTGTGCGTGGTGTCGTAGCCGTTTGCGGCCAGGGTCTGCGCCGCACGCTCGTCCATCGGGGAGCCGACGTGCCAGTGCCCGGTCCCGGCGCTGGTCACGCGCACACGGTCGGAGAGCCCGATCGCCTCGACCTCGGCGGTCAGGACCTTCTCCGCGATCGGGGACCGGCAGATGTTGCCACTACAGACGAAG
>JAKDNL010000616.1 GCA_030451825.1 Pseudonocardia sp.
TCGCCGAGCAGCCGGTCCGGGCGCGCCCGCCACGCCTCCTGACGCTCCTCCCGCGTCGCCGCCACCGGTTCGACGGCCACCGGCTCAACGTCCTGCGCGACGTCGCGCTCGACGTCCTGCTCGACGACCTCCAGCTCGATGTGCTGCGCGACGTCGTGCTCAGCGGCCGGCTCGCGCTCCTGGACCGGCTCCGGTTCCGGGTCGGGGGTGAGATCGCGGTGGACGGGCAGCCCGCGCCGGTCGAGCTCCTCGGCGGCCAGCCGGGCCTGCTGCTCCAGCTCCCGCGTCCCGCGAGCCCACACCTGCCGGGCCTGGTGGACGGCCTCGTACCCGGCGGCCCGTTCGGTGTGCCAGTCCGCCCACAACCCGGCCCGGTCCCGCTCCGCGCCCAGCTCCGCCCGCCGCGGATCACCCTGCGGCAGCGCGGCGAGCTCGGCCGTGGCGAGCTGGTGGGCCACGCGTTCCTCGTGCGCGGCCTCATACGCCTGCCCGAGCTGCTCGGCCACCCACCCCGGCGCGGCGGCGAGTTCCCGTTCCCACCGCTCCACCTGCTGATACAGCACCGCATCGTCCAGGGCGCGGTGATCGGTGACATCCGCCGGGCGGCCCAGGGCCTGCACCGCGTGCTCCCACAGCGCCCGCGCCAGTTCCTGCTCCCGCGACGGTGCCGCCCCCAGCGAGGTGTGCTCGTCGTCGATCCCGCGCAGCTCCCGGTACGCCGCGGCGATCCCCGCGCGCTGCTCCCAGCCACTGCGCTCGGGCGTGTCCACGGCGGGGACCGCGCCCAGCGCCTCGACCGCCCACCCGGGTGCCTGGGCCGCGGTGTCCCGGCCGAGCTGGGCCTGCCGGTGGGTGGCCCGCTCGGCGAGCGCCTGCACATAGTCGCCGACGGCCCCGTCCTGCGCCGGGACGAACGTGGTCCAGTCGCGCGGGTCGACGACCCGTTGCGGGTCGCGGTGCTCGGCGAGCCAGCGCACCCGCCAGCGCAGCACGTCGGCGACCGAGTTCGCATCACCGAGGCCGCGACCGGTCAGCACCTCATTCAGCACCGTGTCGAGGTCGTGCCCGGCCAGCTCGGTCTCCCGCAGCGACCGCAACAGCCGACCCATCCCAGCGTCGGCGGCCAACCCGGCCGCCACCTCGGGGGCGAGCCGCTGCCCGAGCAGCCCCTGATAACGCTCGCGGGCCTGCTCGGCCGAGGCGATGTCGAACAGCCCCCCGATCGTCTGCAACGACGCAGCCTGGGCTTGGCCCTGGGCCAGCACCCGGGTCGCGGCCTGCTGCGCCGCGCTGCGATCCAGCACCGCGCCCAGCCGCTCCCGCGCCGACTCAGCGATCCGCTCCGGGTCATGGACGTCGGGGGCGCGTTCGGTGACCAGATACAGCACGTTGGACTCCCGCCCGCGGGTCGCGGCCGGATACAGGGCCTCGCGGGTGGCGTCGCGGTCCACGACCGGATGCCCGCTGTCCACCGTCAGCCCCTGCGCCGCATACCCGGTCACCGCATAAGCCAAGGCCACATGCTGGACCACGTACTCCTTGGGCAGGTGCGCGGTCGCCCCGAACCGATCCCGCACCAGCAGATCCTCGGTCTCGCCGTCGCGACCGACGACGGTGTAGACCTCGCGGTTGGTCACCGGCCACGCCGGACCCGCCCGCCCATCGGGCCCGATCGCGGGGTCCACCCGCAGCCGGTAGTCGTTGCGCCGGGCCTGCACCCGATCCCCGACACTGATCGCCTGGTCCCGCTCACGCAGCCGGGCCAGCGGCTGAGCCTCGACCCGGCCCAGCTCGATCAACCGGTCCCGGATCCGCTCGGAGAGCTCTGCGGCGTGCACGTTCGTCCCGACGATCAGCAGCGACCGCTTGCCGGCGAGGGTGTCGGCCAGCCACCCCCGGGTGGCCGCGGCCTGCATCTCCTCCAACGTCCCGGTCCGCAACCGGCCGTGCTCGGCGTAGGCGTCGACCGCGGCGTGGTCACCCGCGCGCAGCTGCAGCGACGCCTCACGCTCCCACCCGGCGGTGAACCGGTGGACCACGGTGAGCTCGTGCGCCCCGACCGTCTCGGCCAGGTGCGCGAACATCCCACCCGCCTCGACCGCGTCGAGCTGGGCGTGGTCGCCGGTGAACACCACCTTCGCCCCCGCCGCCGCCGCCGCGAGGGTGGCGATCGCGTGCAGCTCCCGCGTGGACGACATCCCGGCCTCGTCGACGACCAGGAGATCCCCCGCGGATAGGCGCTCCCGGGGCTGCCCGGTGAGCGGGTCCGGCTGATAAGCGGCCAGGAAGCGGCTGGTGTTGACCGCGGCCAGGCCGAGCCCGGCCAGGTTCTGCGTGGCGATCTGGCTGGTGGCCAACCCCAACACCCGCCCACCGGTCCGCTCCTCCCACGCCGCGGCCAACGCACTGACCGTGTGCGACTTCCCGGCGCCGGCCGGCCCGACCAGCACGTCCCCGACCCGGCCCGATCCGAGTATCCCGACCACCGCGGCCACCTGATCCGGGCTCAGGCCGGCCGCGGCCAGCTCGACCTCCAACATGGCCAACTCCGGCCCGCTGATCACGGCCGCGACCGGGGTGCGGGCCAGCGCGACCAGCCCGTCCTCCATCGCCAGGTGCGCGGTGGTGGCGTAGCGCTCGTGGTTCGCTCGCCGGTACACCGACCCGCCATCCGCGCGCCGCAGCGGCACCGGCACCGGCACCGGGTCCGGTGCGGACACCCGCACCACCCCGGCCACGGCCAGGGCTTCCTTCGTCAGCGCCTCGAGCACGCTCGGGCGCTCGGCCACCGAAACCCCGAGCTGGTGTGCGTCGCCCAGGCGGGCGTCCAGGGCCGCGGCCAGGTTCCCGTGGGTCCACACCGCGTACCGGGTCTGCACATCCCCGATGGCCGCGGCCATCACCTTGTCCCGGTCCACCCCGGCCACCACCTGCGCAACGCCCGCGGCCCTCGCCCGCGGCTGACCGCCCGGTCCGGCGGCCATGTCCGCACCGACCTGCGGGCCGTCCAGGGTGGCCGCGGTGACCGCCCGCCCGGGCGCCTGGTCGATCAGGGCGGCCAGCTCGGTCATGTCATAGCCGGCGGCGGCCACCTCGTCGACGACCTCCAGCATCCGGTCCCGCCGGGCCGCGCCCCACGCGGTCACCGCCGCCGGCCCCGACTCGCTGGTCTTGGCCGCGCGGGTCTCCAAGGTGGCCATGTCGGCCATCGCCTTCCTGGCCAGCCCGCCCGGCTCCCGACCGTGGCGCTCCACATACCCGGCGACCAGCTCGGCCACCCGCTCGGCCACCTGCCCGCGCCGCGTGGACGCCTCCGCGCACAGCTGCGGGTCCACCCCGACGATCTCCCGGGCCACCCCGTCCGGGCGCAACGCGAACCGCGCCCCCGTCGCCTCACTGACCCCCTGCTCCAAGGCGCGGACGTAGGCGGTGTCGATCGCCTCCTTGTACGCCCGGAACGCGGCACCGTCCAACGCCCGGACCTCACCGGCTTCGGTGGTGGTCCGGTTGAGCATCCCGCCGTGGGTGTGCAGCTGCGGCTCATTGCACCGCGACGTCGAATGCCGCCACAACGTCCACACCGACCCCCGCCCCGCCTCGAACCGACCCACCGACTCGTTGCCCGACACCCGCGCGCCGTGCCATCCGGTCCGGGTGGACACGATGTGCTTGTCGGCGTAGGCGATCGCGATCTCCACCGCCCGATCGTGCGCGGCCGCCACCGCCGCGGCCTGCTCGGTCGCCCCGGCCGCCAACAACGCCGCCCAATACACCGACACGCTCTTCGGGGCGGAGAACGTGAAGTCGTAGTAGGCGACCCCCT